>JAGLWV010000083.1 GCA_023133225.1 Candidatus Aminicenantota bacterium
GTCCCCTTTTTTTTCCAATCTCAGTAGTTTACTACAACAGCAATCTCGACTCGTGAATAATCCAGGTTAGTCGCGGAGCTGGAATTTCTTGTCCAGCTTTTTCATCTTTTCTACTATACCTCCGTATTCGAGCTCACTGTAGGGAAGCATCGCTGGCCCTGAGAATCCCTGCTGTCTTATGGAAGTAGCTTTCTCGGATATCTTTGCTCTGATATGATCCCAGTAGGGATGGTCGAAGACATCGGCAGGCTCTGTAAGCTTTCCATCTTTTACACAAAAAGCTGCTCCGGTTACAATTGGCGGACCGTCAAAAAAGGAAATAACTTCTTTCAGCTTGCAGGGCATGAGGGGCCCGATATGGCTGCCTCTCATAAAGCCTGCTACAAAATGGCCGATTTGAAAAGGAGCCAGCACCTCTCCGGTCGCCGGAAATTCTCCCTGAACCCTGATCAGGGCTACAGGATCGTCTTTTCCGGTGTATTTTCCGGCAATATTGTGCAGGCGGGTTGTAGAGATGGCTGCAGCTTGATTTCCCGTGTTCCGGGAGTAGATGCTCTCGATGACGTATCTTTCATTGTCCCTGAGTAAAGCAGCGATGTCGTAGATTTCTTCAGGAGCGTTTAAGTCGATGATTTTGTCCTTTTCGGTATATCCGACATCGATGATCCGGAACGTGAATCCATCACTCATCTTGGGGCTTAAGATAAGTCCGGCACAGTACATGGGATCCAAAAATCCAAGGTAAAAAGGAAGGTTGTAAGCACCCGGGTCAGTTTTATCAGCGGCAAAAAAGACAAAGGGCTCGTTTGGCCTTTCTTCAAATTCCATTTCTGCAACAGCAGGACCCATTCCTTTTATGTTTCCGGAGAAAGAGTCTTTCAGTAAGTCCTGTCCTGCTCCATAGAGACCCTGCTTTTTGGCGACCTCTGTCCCGGCCAAAAAAGCGTCCCAGGCCATTTTATGTATTTTTTCATCTGAAACGCCTCTTTCATGAGTGCATAAAATGGCAATATCGTCCCCGGTATGACTCAAGTAAAAATCGATTATTAGTGCTTTGCCATTTTCCTTAACGAAATTCTTGACTTCGTCAACAAGTGCCTGACTCGGCTTGATATGACCGCCGATGCTTCCGATATCAGCTTTTAAGACACTAAGAGTTATTTTCATAAAGACCTCCTTGAGAATATGAGTCTGACTGACTTTCCAATTTTAATGATATCAATGCAGAAATGTCAACTTTACATAAATATTTGTACATTCGTGATCGTGTAAGGCACTGTCTATTTTAGTAACAGATGACCAGATTTGAGGACAGATATTTAACTGAGAATTATCACTCTAGCCTGAGTTCAATTGGCACAAATTTTGCTTTAGTGTATAATGAAATGGTAGTTCAAGGAGGGATGTTATGAGCCAAAAAAAACTTATTTCTCTTGGAGCATTTTTGTTGATCCTTTTTGCTCCGGCATTCATCCATGCCAAATCCAATTATAAATATGTTCATAAGCCAGAGACAGACATATATTTTGGTCATATCAGTTACACTGAAATCAAGCATGACGGAAAGGATCCGATTGTGATCAGAGTGGGAGGAAACCAGGTTGAGGTTGCCCTTGTGAATCTTCCCATAACTGTTGGAGACATCATTCGAACGAGTGAGAGCAGAAGGTGCGAGATCCAGTTTGACACTGGGACGATTATCAGGCTTGACTATGCGACAGAACTAAAGATTGAGACAATTCTGGCACTTAGCCTCAGCTCGCGCAAAAAACTCACCAATTTTGTTCTTACCAGGGGAGAGATCTATGTCATGTATAAACGGTATAACACATCTGAAATTTTTCAGGTGATAGCTCCCAATTCCGCTGTGAAATTGAAACACAAGACAGTGGCTTTGATTAATGCCATTGAAGACGGAAGGACCGCCGTTCAGGTCAATTACGGGAAAGCCGATGTTATTTATGGCCCCGATAATAAGAATGTTGAAGATATAAGGCTTAAAAAATCAGAGAAGTTAACGATCTCTAAAAATCACCGTGCGCTTCCGGGAGAATACATAAAGGATGTTGATTTTGAGTTATGGAATGTGTCTTTGAATGAGAATTTCGAGGAGATTCATGAAGGAATAAATATTCTCCCCAAGCCCATCCAGAGATTTCCCAAGTCTGTTTTCTACTTTGCCCAGAAATATTCAAATATCCACGGAGAATGGCTGTGGGACAGTCTTTACGGCTATGTATGGCGGCCTTATTTGAATGACCGCAGATATCCATCGGGAAACTGGCAGCCCTATTATGCCGGCAGGTGGAGCAATGTCAATGGTCAGCTCTTCTGGGTGCCTGAGGAGACCTGGGGTTGGGTTCCCTATCACCTTGGCTTCTGGAAGTGGAACACGAAACGCGGCTGGCTGTGGATTCCCGGATCTGTGTTTGCCCCTGCCTGGGTGTCCTGGTCCTTCTTTGGCTCAAATCAAGGATATTATTCCTGGCGCCCATGGTCTATGTGGGATTGGTACATGGGCAGTGGGTACCGTTTTTATGACAATCCCTATCGATATTATTTGCTGGGTGATTACCTGGGCTTGGAGGAAGGCTTTCCAGGACAGGTTGACTCACAAGGAAAGCCGGTTCGTACAGTTATCCGTAAGGCAGATCTCAGACAGAGGAAGCTATCTCCCAGCAAGCTGCCAAGAGAATTTAGGCCGATATACAAGAGATTTCTTGCGAGCCTGAATCGCTTGGATAAAAGGATTCTCGACGACTTGCCAAGAATGCGGGAACATATAATTATTGTCAAGAAAGATGACTTGAATGCAAGCAGTATCCGTGATAAAGCTATTGATTTCAAGAAACTTACCGCCGGAAATGAGAAAGAATTCCTGTCTCAAAGATCTACAAAAAACTACTATCGGATGGCTGCAGAAGCTTTCAGGGAAAACAGAGATAAAGGCAAATTAAGTGATCAGACCATTAGAAAAATATTAAATCGGTCAAACCAAATAAAAACTCTCCCTTATGAACCGGTTTCCGGAGTAAAAAGGAAGGCTGTTTCTGCCGGGAGAACATGGGAACAACAGAAAATTATATTGCAAAAGAATGGGATTATTATTGAAGGAAGGAAGAGAAGGGAGAGGAATCGCTCTCTTCTTCCGGTTGACCAGAGAAGTAAATTCTCCTTGCGGTTCAGGGATTGGAATCCTGATGTTAAAATAGCCAGTCGTGCAGGTGTGACCATAAGATATTCCAGTAAGACAAATGAAGTCCGGATTCCAGAGCTTAATATTTCTTCAAGAAGTTTACGTAGACGTTTGAATCGAGGTTCAATATCAAGTATTATTTCCTCAGGAAGGAGCTCTTATTCCGGTTCTTCTAGTTCTTCCAGTTCCTCAAGTTCTACCACGAGTTCTCGTTCTTCAAGCAGCAGCAGTTCGGGAGGAAGTTCAAGCAGCAAAACTAAAAAGAAGTAATAAAAGAGGGGGTCACTGTCCCCTTTTTCTAGGGATTGGTCATAGGTTACTAAACAATGACATTATGACCTGAGGTGCGTCGAACCAGAGACAATATTTTTCAGCTTCTCTCTTAAAATCCTCTAAAAATTCTGCCCTGATGGGCTTTACAGGTTTAGGATTAAAAGTAAGGGGGTTGATATATTCTCCCCTGTGTTTGATCCTGTAGTCCAGATGAGGGCCGGTAGACTCGCCTGAAGAGCCAACCCAGCCAATAGTATCCCCGCTTTTGACTTTTGTGTCTTTTTTTACATTATAACCTCTAAGATGAAGGTAAAAAGTTTCATAGTTATTGTTATGGCGGATTCTGATCATGCGGCCTGAAGCCTTGTTCCATCCAGCAAAGATTACTGTGCCGCTCGCTGCTGCCCTGACCGGAGTTCCGATGTCAGCCGCATAATCCACACCGTAATGAGGGCGAAAGACCTTACGGATGGGATGGAGTCTTCGAGAGCTGAACCGGGAAGAAATTCGCCTGAATTTTATGGGGGATTTCAGGAATTGTTTTCTTAAGGACTCTCCTTCTAGGTCGAAATAGTCAGATTCTGTTGTATCATGGTAGGTGTAGCGGAAAGCCTGGAATATCTTGCCTTGATTGGTGAATTCTGCAGCAAGAATAGTTCCATTGCTGTGGAATTTGCCATGAAGGAATTTTTTTTCGAAGATGATTTTAAATGAGTCACCACGGCGCAGGTCGTAGGTAAAATCAATATCCCAATCAAAAATGTCTGCAAGATTAAGAGCAAGTTGGACTCCTTCGTTTTCTTTTCTCACAGCAGAGATGGGATTATCCTCGATAATTCCCCAGATCATCTTTATTCTGTATTCGTAGGGAATTTTTTTAATTTCTGCCGTATAAACTCCATTTTTTTTCTGGATGTGAAGATAATTTTCATCATCCATGTCATACTCAAGGGAAGTGAGTTCACCCTCCGGGCTGGAATAGATCCTGATTTCCTGGCCCGCTTTGATTTTAGCCAGGTCATAGACCGGCTTCACTTCTTCTCTCAGTTTATGTATTTCTGCCGGAGAGATATTATAACCGCCGAGAATATCGCTCAGGGTCATTCCTCTCCGTATATTTTCTTTGTTTTCTTTCGGAGGAGGAGACGGCGGCGCTTCTGGAATTTTTGGCTGAGGAACTTTCATTTCTTCTCCAACCAGAGTTTTTTCTTTAAGGAGAAAGCTCAGGATAAAGAAAAGAGTTAAAGACAGGATGATAAACAATAAGAGATGTATACGCCTTGGCTCCTTTTTTTCCTTTTTGATCTGTATTTTAACCTGCATAATTTTTATACGTAAAGATAAGGCCTTAGATAAAAAAAATAATTTATTTCTCTCCTTTAGTCAACCTGAGCCCCTTTTTTTCCTTAACATTTTTAATAAAAGACAAGTATATTAATATGGATGAAGAATGAATATGAATTGGTTGTGGATGTCCTCGAAGGAAATCAAGGCTCTTTCGAAATTCTTCTCCAGCCTTACAGAAAGGGAATCTTGAACATGGCTTATAGAATGACGGGAAATTTGGAAGAGGCGAAAGAGGTTTGCCAGGAAACCCTGATCAAAATATACAGGCATCTCGATAAATTCAAAAAAGAGAAGAGCCTTAAAAACTGGATTTACACAATAACCATGAATTCAACGTATGATTATCTTAGAGAAAAAAAGAAGTATAAAGACCTGGTCGAAAAGCAAAAAAGTTTGCCTGTTGATACAGGTCTGGACCCGGAAAAAAAGCTTGTGAACAAGGAGATAAAAGAGAAAATAGATACATGCCTTCAGACACTAAGCCCAAAAGAAAAATCTGTTTTTCTCCTCCGTGACGGAGAGGGCTTTTCCGTCAAAGAGACTTCGAAGATTCTTGGCTGCTCTTCTATGAGTGTCCGGACACATCTCTCACGGGCAAGGCAGAAAATCAGGACACAGTTCGAGAAAATATATCCATTTCGATACGGGGAGGTGAAACAATGAACTGCAAAAAGATACGGCGTTTGCTTCCTCTTATGATGGGACCTGAAATCCCACACGCTAAGGTTGCAGCCGTCAATGCCCATCTTGAAAAATGTCCTGAATGCCGGCGCGAATACGATGCTTATGTCTTATCTCTTGAGAAAACAAAAGAGTGGCTGAAAGAGGACAGCAAGGACTGGGAAGATCGGGAATGGCAGGCGGTTCTCCAGGGAGCCAAAAAGGAAAAGGCTCCCAAAGCCTCGCACCTTGTTCCCTGGCCGTTCAAAAAAATCTGGGCTTATGCCCTGATGGCTGTATGTGTTGTTGTCCTGACCTTATTAGTTGTAAGGCCTTCTTTCATTGAGGAAGGGACAGGAGCAGGGGAGAGAATGCTGGCACAGCAGGAAGTCATTTCCATGACTTTGGTTTCGCAGGAGACCGGGCTGAAAATAGTCTGGTTTTTCAATAAAAATTTTGAACTAAAGGAGATAGAAGAATGAAAAAATCAATGACATGTTTACTCGTTTTTTTCCTTTTAACCGGAACAGCCTTAAATGCCTATGCTCAAGCCAACCAGGCAAAAAAACCCGAGATGAAGAAAGAGTTTATAAAACTCAAATACATCAAAGCAGGACAGGTCCGGGACCTTCTGAGGGGTTTTCAAAGTCAATACGGCCGAATATACATCAACGATGAGCTTAATGTAGTTACGATACAAGATGTTCCTGAGATCATTGATAAGATGCTTTCGCTCCTTAAGGAACTGGATGTCAAGCCGGTCGACATTCTCTTCACAGTGGATTTGATCTTAGGGTCGATGAATCCGGGACAGGAAAAGACTCAAGACAAGAAATTGGCATCTGACCCGGTAATAAAGGAACTCAAAAGAGTCTTAAACTACAAATATTTTAAAAGGGTCGATACCTCCATCCTCAGAGTTCAAGACGGCAGGTATTCCGAGCAGCGGATTGGCGGGGATGGCCTGGATTTTGAGCTCAGATTGACACCCCGTCATGTCAAAGAAGAGAAAAAAGATACATTCCAGTTAGGAGTGAGATTAAGACAGCGTATTGAGGCGCGAAGGGAAACAGCTAAAGGAATTAATCGGATAATAGAGGGGGCAAGAGAAATAGATCTTATAAGTACCACCCTGGCAATAAAAAGCGGAGAAAGAACTGTTATAGGAGTCTCTAGACTTGACGGCGGAGACAAGGCCTTAATTCTCATCATCTCAGGAAAAATTGTGAAATAAACCGGAATAACCGGAAGCTTAAGAAGAAAAAAAGGGGCAGGTAAAAAAAATAGCCTGTCCCTTTTTTATATATTAAACCAGTAGCTGACTTTTACAAGGAAAACATTGCTGGAAGGTGAGCTGAAAAGGCTCTGGAAGTCATCTCCGAGGGTAAGAGAACCTGTATTGGCATAATCATTGATGCCGTTTGTCCAGACAAGATACAGTACAGAGCCGGGCAAATATTCCCATCTTAAGACAAGGTTTAGACGGAACTGTCTGAAGTTAAAGTCAGGATTGTAGATAAAAATCTCCTCCCCTCCTGCCCCTGGAGGGATAAGGTGATAATAGTTGTTATCAAAAAATATCTCGTTCCCTGAGAAAATGTGCCAGCGCTCATCGTAATTTTCAGCGCGGGGCTGAGTAGCATCTTTAAACTCACTGTATTTTCCGGCTGAGACGTAAGGCTGGCTGTAGATCTGGAGGCTGAGGTTCGGAGTAAGAGTGTAGTTGAGCCTCACGGTGAGCGAGAGCGTGGTCTGGTCGATACGACCGAGAATATAATGAGTACGGTCATCTATGCTTTTTCTGGTCAAATACTGAAGCCTGCGGTAACCGTCTCTGAAACTCGGTGAAAGGCTTAGATGTATCCTGTCAGAGGGTCTTAGGTTTAAGCCGGAAGAAAGGCTGTAGGATTTCGCACCGTTATCAGCGACGCTGAAACTTCCGCGGATGTTGAGGTAAAAGTTTTTTCTGGAATCAGTCCTGAAACTTCCTCCAAAACTCCAGTTTCCCGGCATAAGAACAGCCGGTCCTCCGCGGAGATGGCGTGTAGAGAGGGATTCCTGCGAACGGTTCATGTTGAAGTTTATACTCCAGTAATTGAGAAAACGAAAATTGCATCTGAGGCTTCCTCCCTGACCGGTGTGAGTGGGAGAATAATCCCAGCTGTTCCAGAAGGTGAAACTGAGGTCATAATCCCTGAAAACCTTTCCCGGCATATACTCCCTGTAACTGAGCCAGATATGCTGGGTAATCTGGTCGGTGCTTCTCATATAGCCCATGTCATTGACTTCAAAGCTCGGGCTTCTGGTCCGTCCCCCTATGGACCACCGCCAGTGTCTACCTCCGATTTTGCCTAATGAAAATGAGGCTGAAACGCCGGAAAGAAAGGTTCGGGTGGGGTCAACCTCCAGATGGGGAGCATCGGGTCTCTGGAAATAGCGGGCAGAAGACTCCTGTGCTTCTAATATGGCCTCTTGACTTCCGCGAACATGGCTTCCAAGGAGTGAGCCGGACACCTCGTATGTGTCTCTTGCCCAGCGGTGGCGGAAGCCGAAGCCGCCGCTGTAAGCGGATTTGTGCAGGAAATTTAAGTTTTCCTCTTTGATATTTCTGTTAACAGCCGTAAAGATCAATCCGAAGGCACTCCTCCCATCTCTGAATTCCTTTTCTGCCCTTACGAGAAAATAGTTTGTGAAAGGCTCAACCGTTTGTTTGGTACTCTCGCTTTCCCAGTTGATCACATCAGCATATTCGCGGCTTGTCAGAGCTTCCATGATACCGATTGACCAGCCTTGAGCTGTTTTCCCGGTTAATTTAAAAGCTCCCAGAATGGTTGTGTTCTCGGGTTTTTCATAGAATTGTGCAGAGGATGGGTAACCTTGAGGAGCCCTTCCGATTCGGCGAGAGTAAAAAAGAGCATCCCTTTCAGTGCTGCTCCCAATAGGAAAGCTCAGCATGCTTTTCCCTTCGATGAAGAAAGGTCTTTTTTCCTGGAAGTAAGTCTCATAGGCGGAGAGGTTGACCACTGCCGGGTCTACCTCTACCTGGCCGAAGTCGGGATTGAACGTAGCGTCCAGAGTCAAGTTGCTGGATACTCCGTACTTAAGGTCGAGGCCGAGGTTGGTGAGATAGCTTGTTCCTGTCTCGAAAGGATTTCCTTCTTCAGCGGGCTTGAAAGAGCCTTTCCCCAAAGTGTAAGGAAGAAGCTCAATCCTTTTTGGCGGAGGAATTCTGCTTATGCCTGTCAATTCTCCAAAAAGGCTGACAAACCTGGGCGTTCCTTTGGGAACATGGTGCCAGTAGCTTGTCTCGTTTTTCCTGGCAATAACTCGACTGGCCTGAAATCCCCAGGTATGGGAGTCCCTTTCGGGGAACCTTATCTGGCTGAATGGAATTTTGAATTCGGCTACCCACCCCCTGTCATCTATGGAAACCTCAACATCCCATACGGCGTCCCAATCATCATCTTTCCTGCGGTCATTGGACCAGTAAACATCCCTCTTTACTCCGCAGGGATTTACGGCGAACTCAAAGGCGGTTAGATGGTCGTGGTAGCTGTCTATCCAGATTTTTATCCAGTCTGATGGACATTGAGAATCTCTACGAGCAAGAATAGCGCTGATTTTATCGGCTTCTGAATCATGGGCCCGAACCCCGATGTAAAGGGCATCTTTGCTGAAGAGGACTTTGACTTCTGTTTTTTCTGTAGCAGGGCTTCCCTCGTCGGGATTATATTGGGTGAAATCAGTCAAAACAGGAGCAAGCTCCCAGGAAGACTCATCGAGTTTTCCATCAATTTCAACCGGATCTTGCCGAAGATCCGCGGCACGAGCTATTCTCTCTTCTGAAGAGAAATTCTCTGTTATTTGCTTTTTTTTCGGTTGAATGTCTGATTGAGCGTGAGAAGGGAAAACGAGAAGATGAAAACCGGTTATGAAAATAAGGGTACAGCAGAATTTCTTATACACTTTTTTTATTTTATTGAGTATTGAGCTTGTTTTTTATCGCTGTCAATTTTATTGAGATAGCTCTTTACTGATAAAATTGCCAGCCCTGCCAGTCCGAACAGGCCTATTGAATTCGTAAAAACCATCATGCCGTTGAAAATGTCCCCGATTGACCAGGCCTCCTCGACCTTCATCACGGCTCCGAAAAAAATAACGATGCAGAATATCCAGCGAAAGGGACGCTTTATCCAGCTGCCCAGGAGATAACGGAAGGAAATCTCGCCGTAATAAGGGACGGCAATTAGACTGGAGTAGCCAAATAGAAAAGAGCTAGCAACAACGATCAAGGCTCCAACGGGGCCTAAGCCTGCTTTAAACGCTTCAGCAGTCATCTCCGTGCTGGTGATTCCTTTGTTCCAGACGCCGGTCACCAGAACCGTTAGGCCCGTAAGAGAACAGATGATGATTGTATCGATAAAGACATCCAAAGAAGCAATCAGCCCTTGCCTCACCGGTTCGCTGGTCCGGGCAGAGGCATGAAAGACGGCTGCTGTGCCGGTTCCCGCTTCATTGGAATAGGCGCCTCGGGAAAAACCGTAACGAATGGCGTTTCGTATGGTTATGCCCACGATACCTCCTGAAATAGCCGAAGGCTTAAAGGCTCCAACAAAGATGAGAGAGAAGGCATGGGGAATGTGGGAGGAAAAAATAATGAGGGTAAGCATGGCGCCGGTGATGTAGAGGAAGACCATAATAGGGCTTAGAAATTGCGCTACTCTGGCTATGGATTTAATGCCTCCAATGATGACCAGCCAGGTTATCACGGCCAGGCCCAGGCCTGAGATCCAGGGCTCCAATCCGAGCTGCGATTTTAATGCGAGCGCTATAGAATTGGATTGAATGGCGCTGGTGGCAAAAAGAGGCTTGCATCCCATGAAGAAAGCAAACACTCCAGCCAGCCAGGGAAGCTTCAATCCTTCGGCTATGTAGTACATGGGGCCGCCCGCAGTTGTTCCATCAGGAGCGATTTTTTTGAATTTCTGTCCCAGAACAGCCTCAACCAGTTTTGTTGCCATTCCAAGAAAGGCCAGTACCCACATCCAGAAAACTGCACCCGGTCCCCCCATAGCAATAGCCGTACAGACTCCGGCAATATTTCCATTTCCAACGGTGCAGGCTAATGAAGTGGCTATTGCCTGGAAAGGAGTGATGTCTCCCTTGCGTTCTTTTTCGCTTTCCCCGAAATCCTTACGGCCGAAGAGAAAGCGAACTGAAAGTCCAAAACGACGGATCTGGACAAAACGCAGGCGGAACGTTAGATAGAGACCGACTCCAAAGAGAAGGATAAGTGTCTGTGGGCCCCATACTATGGAGGCGAGAAAACGGATGGAGCGCTCAAAGAAGTCCATATCTCTTTTTTATTTTAATTCTTTTTCTTTGCTTTTCTTTTTCTTTCAATTTCCTTTTTTACGGCTTTGTGGAGGACGATTAAATAATATGCTGTGATAAGGCCTATGCCCATGATGAATTTCGCACTATTTCCCTGAAACAAAAAATAAAAAGCATAGCCTAGAGCACCAAGGAGGACGATAAGATGAATAAAAGCGAATATCCAGTTAAACATCGAATTTAGTCTGCCTCTCTTTTGTAAAAAGAAACGTTCCCTCAAAGTACCTTCCTTTGTGATTTGTAAAAAAAGGGACGTTCCCCAAAGTGCCACCCTTTGTGATTTGTGAGATCAAATTCAAAGAGTGACACTTTGGGGAACGTCCCTATCTTTTCTTTTTGGATAATCCAGTTTATTTATATCCGGCGAACCGAAAGTATGGTTATGGTCTCGCGGGGAACGTCCGGGAATCCCCGTTTTGCCGTGGTCGGAGTGTTTGCAATGGCATCGACAACATCCATGCCCTTTATGACTTTTCCGAAAACGCAATACCCGAAACCCTCAGGAGTGTTGTCTTTATGGTTTAAACCGGGATTGTCCACATGATTGATGTAAAATTGCTTGCTGGCGCTGTGTATTTCCGGAAGCCGGCCCATGGCGATCGTTCCTCTTTTGTTTTTCAACCTGTTTGCCGCTTCGTTTTTTATAGGTGGCTTTGTCGCCTTTTTGTGGAAATCTGCATCGTATCCCCCGCCCTGGATCATGAAGTCCTTTATCACCCGATGAAAAATTGTACCGTCATATAGTTCTTCATCCACATAGGAGAGAAAATTCTTGACAGTTATGGGGGCTTTTTTTAGGTCGAGCTCAATGGTTATGTCACCTTTGCTTGTTTTAATCAGAACCTTGGGATTGGCCTGAGCAGCGGCATTTACGGTTGTAAATACGCTGAGCAAGCCCAGGATTAAAACGAGAGAAAAAAACTTTATTAACATGTATGCCTCCATGAAAAGATTTCAAAGAATGGGCAAGGTCAAGATATCAGAATTATTACCCCAAATCAACTAACTGAATTATTCATAAAAACTGCCGACACGAATAATCAATATCTATGAAATTAGCACATTATTTTGTTTTTTCAGTATATCAAGGGGATTGCCTTTTTTTTTGTTCCTCTTTTTTCTGTCGGCATTTTTTACCCTTCGGGC
>JAGLWV010000084.1 GCA_023133225.1 Candidatus Aminicenantota bacterium
TCGCAGTAGATAACTACAGCTTCATAGGCTGCGGCCTCGCCGCTACAGCAATCTCGACTCGTGAATAATCCAGTTTAATCAGCCGGAGGAAAATTTCCGGGGCAAAAGAGGATTGAGGCCGATCAGGATTTTGTAAGCAGAAACTTCAGCCCAGCTCGCTACCTCATCCGCGGTTATTCTTTCTTTTCCCTGCGAGCCGATCAGGACAACTTCATCTCCAGGGGAGACTGTGCTGTTTTTCTCCAAAAGGGCTGCACAGTGGTTGGCAGTGATGGCGGCAATAAGGGGAAGTCTTTTTTCCTTGATCAATACGAAGGCTTTTCCGATAACGTTGTGAGGATAGCCGTCTGAGTATCCCACAGGGATGATTGCGATTTTTTCCTTTTTTCTAGCCATGTATTTTCGATGGTAGGATGCAGAATCTCCGGACCGGAGAGTTTTGACGTCAACAACCCTGCTTTTTAACTGGAGAACGGGCTTCAGGCCGAGCCTGTCTTCTTTCTGGGTTTTCTCCGAAGGATAGTAACCGTAAAGGGCTATCCCGGGTCTTACCATGTCGAGATGGGACATTGGGAGTTCCAGAACGCCGTCGCTGCTTGCAGCATGTTTAAAGCCCAGAGAGATTCCGCTTTTTTCCGCCTTTTGACAGAGACTGAGAAAGCGGCTGAGCTGCTCCCTGTCAAAATCATCAGCTTCGGTTAGAGTGGTCGAAATGCCCTCGATGACTATTCCTTTCAATGATGCAACGGATTTTAAATAAGGGAAGGCATCTCGAAAGGAGATCCCCATTCTTCCCATTCCCGTATCCACATGAATGTGGACTTTGGCCTTTTTCCCGAGCTTGAGGCCGGCCTGGCTGAGGGCAGAGACGTTTTCTTGGAAGACAGATTGAGAGATATTACTCCGGATGATTTTTTCTGCATCCCTGCGGGTGAAGGGCCCAAAATTGAGGAGGGGAGCGGAAACTCCGCTTTTTCGGAGCAGGAAAGCTTCCTGGAGTTTTCCGACCATAAGATAATCGATGTCCGCTTTTTCCAGGTGCCTTCCGGTCTCAACCAGCCCATGGCCGTAAGCGTTGGCCTTTATCACAGCCATTACAGGTACTTTGACCAGCTTCCTTAAGAGGTTGAGATTCCATGTCATATTATCCAGCTTGAGTTCTATCCACGGATCGCAGTGAGGTTGGGAAGCAGATATTTCCCGAGGTTTGGCGGGGGCTTTTCGCTTTCTCAGTGCATGAGTAAATACCGAGGTTGAACTCACCCCGGAAAAAAGTAAAAAGTTCCTTCGTGTTATTTTTGACATTTTAAATGCTCCTTATCTAGGCTTTTTTTGCTGGGAAGAGGCTAAATTTTCTTTTACTTTTATCTAATTTATCATAACATAAAGAAAGAAAAAATGAAGTGGAAGTGTAAGCATCTCTTTTTCCGTCAATCGGAGAAGGTTTTGGGAAAAGCCTGGTTCCCTAGATGCTTGCAGAGGAGGGAAGAATGAAAAATAAGAAAATTACTTCTTTTTTACTGACTTTTGGCTGCGTTATCCTTTCGATCGTGCTCTCTGTTCAGAGCTTACCGGCACAGGAGGCGGATGAAGGAAAACTCCTTCAGAGCCTTCACTCTATATCAAGCCATAAACTCTTTGAATATGTGATAGAACTGGCATCCGATAAATACGCCGGCCGGCTTACCGGGACAGAAGAATTCAATGCCTCAGCTCGATGGGTCGCTGCTCATTTTAAAAAGTGGGGAATTTCCCCTGGAGGCGATAAAAAGAGTTATCTTCAGGCTTTTCCTATTCCTTATACACTGGTTTTTGAAGGGTGCGAGGTCTCTCTTAATATTCCCTACAAAGGCTCTGTGATAAAGAAACGCTACCGTTATGAAGATGAGTTCATTCCCGGCTCCACATCCGGCTCAGGCGAGGTGACTGCTGAAGTCATTTATGTCGGTTACGGCATCACTGCCCCTGAGCTCGGTTATGATGAATACAAGGGAATGGATGTGAAGGGAAAAATCGTTTTAATGGAAAGGGAGGCTCCTGTCTCTCCAAACAGGGACCCGGAGCTTTTCAAGAAGTGGCGTCCGTATTCCTTCCATCAGTATAAGCTGGAGAATGCGGTGGCCCACGGCGTCAAGGGTATGCTTTATAACTATGGCCCTATCGGAAATCCAAACAATTCATACAGCAAAAGCTTCATCTACAGCCATGTTGGGAGTGCTGTGGTCGCAGATGTTTTCTCCGGGACAGGACGAAAGCACAGGGATGTTGTCGGAAAGATTCAAAAAACCTTAAAGCCTCAGTCTTTCGCAACAGGTAAGGTTTCCACTATAAAAAATATTACCGAGTACCATCCAGAAGGTATTGGCTATAATGTCATCGGTCTTCTTGAAGGTTCTGACCCGGTTCTCAAAAAAGAGGTGATTATTGTAGGAGGGCATCTCGACCATCTCGGCCGCTGCTATGAGATCATGCCCGGCGCAAACGATAATGCTTCCTCTGTCGCGGTTATTTTGGGAATCGCGGAAGCCATGGCTCAATGTCCCATCAAGCCGCGCCGCTCTGTGATGTTCCTTTGCTTTGGTGCCGAGGAGCAGGGAATTGTGGGCTCAAAGTATTATCTTGAGCATCCCGTGTTCCCTCTGGGGAAGACCGTAGGCTTCATCAATATGGATGGTGTGGGCTGCGGGGATAGAATATCTGCCTTAGCTGCGAGAAATTACCCTGAATTCTGGGAGTTTATTAAAAAAGCAAACGATAAATACATCCACCGGGTCATCCGGCCTTCTTCTTTTGCCAACATCGCCCGGCCAAGACTGGATGCAGCCCGGTTCTTGTGGAAAGGTGTGCCGACAATATCCTTCGGTGTCAGTGGTGCCCCTTCTTATTACCATACTACTAAAGATGACATCGATACCATAACTCCTGAAATCATGGAAGACATGGCGCAGCTATTTTTTGTAGCTGTGCTGGACATGGCCAATCAGGATTCACTCGATTTCAGAAAATAGGGTGGAGTTAAAATGCAATTTTCTTTTTTTGCTCCCACAAAGATTATTTTCGGTTCCGGGACGATTTCCCGGCTAAAACAAGTCATAGAAGAGGACCTCAAGGCGTCGGTTCCTTTTCTTGTTACTGATCAGGGCATCAGGGAGGCAGGCATTGCCGATAGAGTGCTCTCTCTCTTTCCGGGAATTAATATCTTTGACGAAGTCGAGCAAAATCCGAAACACAATACGGTTAACAGGGCCGGCGATATCGTCCGTAACTTAAAGCCCGACCTCTTGATTGGCCTGGGCGGAGGAAGTTCTCTGGATGCAGCCAAAGCCATCGCTCTTCTTGCGACAAACCCGGGAGGAATCGAGGACTACGAGGGAAAAGGCAAGTATAAAAGTCCACCGCTTCCTGTTTTAGCCATCCCCACCACCTGCGGCACAGCAAGCGAGGTAACCTGGGTTTCTGTGGTGACCCATACCGAGCGGATGTTTAAGATGAGCATTAAGGGTCCTCACATGTTTCCGGCGACTGCCCTTGTGGATCCTGATTTGCTTTTATCCCTGCCGCCACCCCTTATTGCCTCGACCGGATTGGATGCGGTTACCCATGCTATCGAAGCCTACACTGTGAAACCGGCAACAGCCATCACGGATATTTTTGCCCGCCGTTCCCTGAAGCTCGTTTTTGACTCCCTCGAAGATGCCTATAGAGACATAAAGGGCAATACAGAAGCAAGAGAAGGAATCATGCTGGGCAGCATGATTGCCGGTCTGGCTTTCGGAAACAGCGATGTGGGTGCTGTCCATTGTATAGCTGAAGCGGTCGGCTCACTCTATGATACCCCGCACGGAGTGGCGAATTCGATTTTTCTTCCCTATGTGATGGAATTTAATCTTCCTGTGTCTGCCCGCCGGTATGCCGAGATTGCAAGACTTGCCGGTATTGATGAGAGGGATGAAACTCGAGCGGCCCAAGGATTAATTCAAAAGATAAAAGACCTCTCTTCTGCCTTGAACATCCCTTCTTTTAGAGACATCGGTATCCAGGAGAGCCAGTTTCCGGAGATTGCCCAAAAGTCTTTCCAGAACAACTCAAATCCTTCTAACCCGAGAGAGGCAGGTGTGGAAGATTATCTGGCAATTCTCGAGAAAGCCTATCATGAAGCCTAACAGCTCTTTTGTCATTCCCGCTACCCGGCTGAGCTCTTTCTTTCCTCGATGAGGATCTGGAGTATTTCCAGCTCATCGGCATCAAACCAGATTTTTTGACAGGAAAAACATTTATCCACCGGAATAAAATACTGATAGCTGTAAGGTCTAGCGAGCATCCGGCATCCGCAATTCGGGCAAAATAGCCGATGCTGTTGTTTTCCACATATTTTTTTGGTGTTGATCGGATTCAGTATAAATTTTTTCTTGAAATCATGGGCTTTCTTTATCAAACTCTCTGAAAAACCGACTTCCTTTCGTGTGAGGATACGAGGAATGACGGTCGAATCGACGAGTTTTCCGCTGCACTGTGGGCAAACCTTCACAGCAATGCCCTCGTAAAATCCTTCCCTGAGGTGCATAAAACAGCGGGGGCAGCGGTCTTTCTTGGCTGGATTTATCGGCTTTTTCTTTCCTAAACGGATGAGCGCTTTCCGAATTTGAGGGAATCCCCTGGCAGGAGCTTCAATATCTTCCTGCAGATTTTTTACCCTGATCAGAGGAGTGAAAAAACGGACGAACAGGAGCTCCTCGAGCGTATATGGTCCTTGAAGGTTTCCTTTCGGGTCTCGAATGGACCATGTTTTCCCTTCATCCCGGGGAGCTTCTTCTGTTTCCGCGTCTTTTGAAGAATCATCCTGACTGAGCTCTTCCTGTGCGGAGAGGATAGTCCGCGCTTCTTCCCGCTTTTTCCGGATTTCCCAGACTTCTTTGATTATTCTGCCTGGACTTGTCCTTGTCATCTGAGCCAGAAGCCTGATCCTTTTCATTAGAGGCGGGTGGGAATTGAACAGGCGGGCAAAAAATCCATCCGATTCCCCGGTTGATTCGGGATGCACGATAAACAGAGGGCTGTAAGTCAGGTTAAAGTCCCCGACAAAAGAATTTTTGCGATGGGCTTTATAGATGGCCCTCGCAAGAGCTTTTGGATTCCGGGATAATTCTACAGCCACGGCATCGGCAAGAATTTCTCTCTGCCTGCTTATGAGAGTACTTAAAAGACGCATGATGACTGCAGATAGATTTGCAGCTATATATACCAGAACATGCCCGGCATATCCTTGCCCACTATGAGAAACCCTTCTCCTGTAATGTTCTTCTGGTTCAAGGGCATCCCTCAATTTCTCGAAGAAATTGGCAAGAGAACACACCAGGGTGATATAGAAAGTATCTCCCCGGATAATATGAGCCAGCTCGTGGGAAACGACAGCCTGTATCTCATCCCTGGTGAGGTCAGCAAGCATGCCTTCGGTGATGAGAATGTTGGGGGTGTTGTCCGCTGATATCAAAGCCATGGAATTGACGGCAAAATCGGGAATGACGTAGGGCACCACTTTGGGCAGTCCGCTGGCAATCCGGATCTCATCCACTGTGTCGGTGAATCGTTTGTGGTGACGGTCGGAAAGGTCAGGTGGATGGGCTCTGAGGCGTTTGAGAATGAATTTCGCTCCGAATTTTCTGGCTTCAAAAAAATGGAAGAAAGCGATGAGAAAAGAGACTGCTGCGTTGAACAGCAAGAATTTTAAAAGAAAGTTTTGGGAGAAAAGTCCCGCTTTACCGGTAATCAGACTAAAGCCTGCCAGAAGAATCAGGGAGATAAATCCGATGGCGAAAAAATAAAAGAGAATCAAAATGAAAACCAGAAAAAGACTTTTTTTCCACTGCTGGCTCTGTATCTCATAAAAATCCCGTCTATAATCTTTTCTCATAGTATTGCTGCAGGTTTTAAAGCCTTCCTCTATTTTGTCGTCCCTATAGTATAAAAAAAGCTTTAAATTTTAAAGGCTCAGTGAAAAAAGCCTGTCGTTTTTCTTTCCACTGGCTGAAAGAAGTTGCCTGTCCCTCCTTTTTTTGATATAAGCTTTTCTCAGGGAAAAAAATGGGGACGGTCCTATTTTTCAAATTTCCCATAAATGTCCAATGTCAAAATCTTATCCTTTAATGCTAATCCTAAATAATTAAAAGGAGGTTTTAATATGTATCGAAAGACACCTTTGAAAATAACTTTAGCCATAGTTTTCTTCTTGGCCTTGATTCTTATCAGCTCCGCAGCAGAATCCCTGCAGAAAAAAGCTTTAACCGTCCAGGATGTCATGAAGTTCAAGGAAATCCGCAATCCTGTGATTTCAGAGAACGGATTATGGGCTGCCTACAGTGTCCAGCCGGGCAGGGGAGATGGAGAAGTAAAAGTGCACGGCGTAAAAACGGGCAAAGTTTTTACGGTAGAGCGAGGAAGTGGCCCTCGAATCTCCAAAAACTCACGCTGGGTGGCTCTGGTAGTGAAGCCCAAAGCAGCGGAGCTTGAAAAAGCAGAGAAGAAAAAGCCGAAGCAGGGAATAGCGCTCCTTGAAACAAAAACAGGAAAGGTCATCCGGTTCGAAAAGGTCGAACGGTTTGTTTTTTCAGATGATTCAATGTGGCTTGCCTATCATCATTTCAAGGAAGAGGAGAAGCCCAAAAAAGAGGAAGAGAAGCAAGCCGTGAAAAAGAAAGAGATTCCAACCGGGACAAAAAAGAGCAAGAAGAAAAAGGCCGGAAACACTCTGGTACTCCGTCATCTGGATTCGGGCAGGGAGGTTCAAATTCCGTATGTTTTATCTTCTGCCTTTGACAATTCGTCCAGATACATGGCCTATACAGTCGTCGAACCCGAAGGAAAGGATAACGGTCTTTATTATATAGAGTTAAAGAAAGACAGCTGGCCTCAGAAAGCCATCGCAAAAGCCGGGGACGGCCATTACACAAACCTTGCCTGGGCAAAAAAAGAAAGCAAACTGGCTTTTCTTTCGGGCGTTAAAAAGGAAGATGATAATAGCGGCAGCACTTCCTTTTCCCTCTGGATCTGGGACGGAAAAACCGGAAAAACAATCCATGCCGTACCTGCTGATGAAACACCAGAGGGATGGTTGATTCCGGAGAAAAACAGGATTTCGTGGACCGAGGATGGCGGGCGTGTCTTTTTTGGTTTTAAGCCCAAAGGCTTGAGTGAAGAGGAAACAGGGAAAGAAAAGGAAGGAGAAGAAGAAAAAGGGGAGGAGGAGATCGATCTTTTTGATGTTGAAAAAATCATCGAGAAAAGAGAGGTCGATGTCTGGCACTGGAATGACCCGCTCATCGTTCCTAATCAGAAAATAATGTGGCCGCGTTTGAAAGGTCAGACTTATCTGGCGGTTTACCATCTTGGCTCAAAACGCTATGTTCAGCTTGCAGATGAGAATATGCCGGTTGTTCGGTCTTCGGAGAATCCTGATTTTGCCCTGGGCCTCTCGGATGTACCTTACAAAAAAGAGGTCACCTGGTATGGAAGGCTAAACGATCTATACCTGGTTAATCTCAAGGATGGATCCCGGAAAAAGGTGGTCTCGCGTCAGGAAGACCGTTACTCCCTTTCACCCGGGGGCCGCTATATTGTCTTTTACAAGGACAAACACTGGCATCTCTTTGATGGAAAAACCGGGACGGAAAGAAACCTGACAGGCCGGTTGGATGTTCCCTTTTTCAATGAGGACCATGATTATCCGAGCAAAGTACCAGGATATGGATTATCTGGATGGGTGGAGGATGATAGAGCCGTCTTAATCTATGACAAGTACGATATCTGGCAGTTTCAAATAAAGACAGGTCAAGCCTTAAATATTACGGGCGGAAAGGGACGAAAGAACGGCATCACCTTCCGTGCCCTTCGCCTGGACCCGGAGAAGCGTTATTACGGTAAAAAGGAAAAACTCCTTCTTTCAGCCTATTTTAACTCAAAAAAACACACTGCTTTCTTCGCCTGCAAGATTGGAAGTTCCGGTTTAGAGAAGCTTTTAGAAGCAAAGAAACGCTTCCGCTTTTTAGCCAAAGCCAAAAAAGCAGAAGTTCTGATGTTTACCAAGGAAAGTTATCAGGAGTTTCCGGATATCTGGGTGAGCGGTACTGAGTTTACATCTCCGAAAAAGATCTCCAATGTCAACCCGCAGGTCTCCGAATTTGGGTGGGGGAGCGCTGAACTTGTCGAATGGAACAGCATTGACGGCATTCCCCTTCAGGGTGTTCTCATTAAACCGGGAAATTACCAGCCGGGAAAGAGATATCCTGTGGTTGTCTATTTCTACCGCTTTTTCTCCCAGCGCCTTCATGAATTCAATCAGGTAGTGATAAACCACAGGCCCTGCTTCCCCTTTTATGCCAGCAACGGCTATGCCATTTTCCTCCCGGATATCCGTTTTGAGGTGGGCCATCCCGGCTTTGCAGCGACAAAATGCCTGGTGCCGGGAGTTCAGAAGCTTATCGACATGGGAGTTGCCGATCCCAAAGCCATAGGACTTCACGGTCACTCGTGGAGCGGATACCAGGCGGCTTTCATAATCACTCAATCGAATATTTTTGCTTGTGCCATAGCCGGAGCGCCGGTTTCCAACATGACCAGCGCCTATGGCGGTATTCGCTGGGGATCGGGCCTTGCCCGCCAGTTTCAGTACGAGCAGAGTCAGAGCCGGATCGGGGGAAGCCTCTGGGAATATCCTGAACGTTATATCGAAAACTCCCCTGTGTTTTTTGCAGACCGCATCAATACTCCCTTACTCATCCAGTTCGGGGATGAAGATGGGGCCGTTCCCTGGTATCAGGGGATCGAGCTCTACCTGGCCATGCGTCGTTTGAACAAAGACTGTATCTTCCTGCAGTACCGCAAAGAGCCTCACCATTTGCAGAAATATGCCAATAAGCTGGACTACACCATCAAGATGAAACAGTACTTTGATTTTTACCTCAAAGGAAAATCGGCACCGGAATGGATTAAAAAAGGTGTTCCATATAGAGGGAAGTAGATAAAAGGAGCTCATGGCTCATGGCTCATGGCTCATAGTAATAAATAATTAAACCGAGAGGAGGAAAAATGAGAAAATTGAAAGGACTCTGTTTTGTTCTGTTTATTCTTTTTATAAGCCAAACTGTTTTGGCCCAAATCCAGTCACCTGAAGAGGTTCTCGGGTTTAAAGTAGGAACAGACAGGAAAGTCGCGGACATGCATCAGATTATTGACTATTTCAAAAAACTGGATAAGGCAAGCGAAAGAATAATGGTCAAGGAAGTGGGGAAAACCACCATGGGCAATCCCTTTATCGTGGCCGTCATCACTTCTGTCCAGAACCAGAAAAACCTTGAAAAATACCGCCAGTATCAGCAGTTACTTGCCGACCCGCGAAAAATCTCAGATAAAAAAGCAGAAGAGATCGTAGACCAGGGGAAGGCTGTGGTCATGATCAACTGCTCCCTCCATGCAACAGAGATCGGTGCAGCACAGATGTCCATGAAGCTTGCCTACGACCTTGCCACCGGGAATGACAAAAAAACCAAAGAAATACTGGATAATGTGATACTTCTTCTCGTTCCCATGCACAATCCTGATGGGATCCAGATGGTTGTCGACTGGTATAAGAAGAATCTTGGCACCAAATATGAAGGGAGCCGCATGCCCTGGCTGTATCACAAATACGTCGGGCATGATAACAACAGGGACTGGTACATGTTCACCCAGATAGAGTCGCGCCTCACCCTCTTGGTCCATAATGCCTGGCATCCCCAGGTCATCCTGGATATGCATCAGATGGGAAGCAGGGGAGCGAGGATATTTGTTCCGCCTTTTGTCGATCCCTATGAGCCCAATGTGGATCCCATCCTCCGCCAGCAGGTGGCGATGATGGGGACTTTCATGGCGTCCGAACTTACGGCAGAAGGGAAAACAGGCGTCATTCACAGCTCAGGATTCGATGCCTGGACACCGGCGAGAGCTTACCACCATTATCATGGAGGGATCAGGATCTTAACTGAGGTGGCAAGCGTCAGGCTGGCAACTCCTATAACGATTGAATTTGATGACCTGAGAAGTAATGTAAAGGAACCATCTGTCAAAATGCCCCTGCCGTGGAAAGGCGGAAAATGGAGGCTCAGAGACATCGTGGATTATGATTATTCCGCGGCAAAAGCGGTTTTAACCAATACGGCAAGGCTCAGAGAAAACTGGCTTCGGAATTTTTACAGAATCCACAAAAAAGCGGTCAACCGGAGCGAACCTCCTTCTGCCTTTCTTATCCCGGCCGATCAAAAAGATCTGTCCACAGCTTTGAAAATGATGAATGCTCTGTATCTAGGGGGAGTAGAAATTCATAAAGCCCAGGAGTCCTTTATGGCCGGTGGATATCAGTATCCGGAAGGAACCTATGTAATCTTTCTGGCTCAGCCATACGGCGGATTTGCCAAGGCTCTGCTCGAGAGGCAGGTCTATCCCGAAATCAGGGAATACCCGGGAGCGCCCCTCAAAACCCCTTATGATGTTGTGGCGCATACGCTGCCTCTTCTTATGGGAGTTGAGGCTATCCAGGTTGAGGAACCGCTCAAAGTTAAATCGGTTATTGTAGATAAATTTTCTACTCCAAAGGGCAATATCAATGCCGTGAAAAGAGTCTTTGGCTATGCCTGGGGACATGAGACCAATGATGATATCGTTGCCCTGAACAGGCTGGTGAAAAAAGGATACAAGGTTTACTGGGCTGCTGAGGGTTTTACGTCCGGCGGAAAGACATATCCTGCCGGGACTATGATCGTCCGGGAAAAGAAAGGCTTGCTTGCAGACCTAAAATCTACCGTAAAAAACCTGCATATTCATTTCGAGGGATTGAAGACAAAACCTCAAATGAAAGCCTATAAGCTGAAACCTGTCAGGCTCGGCCTTTACAAGAGCTGGACCGCCTCGATGGATGAAGGATGGACCAGGTGGGTTCTCGAACAGTACGAGCTTCCTTTTAAGAGTGTCTATAACAAAGACATAAAAAAAGGAAATCTCAAGCAGAATTTTGATGTCATCATTTTTCCTGATATAAGGATGAACACGATAATAGACGGGATATCAGCGGAAAACATCCCGCTCAAATATTCCGGGGGAGTAGGGGAAGTCGGAGTGAAAAATATCAGAGAGTTTATTCAGCAGGGAGGCGCCTTGATCACGCTGAACTCGGCCGCAGATTTTCCGATGAAGCAGTTTTATCTGACCATAGAGAACAGTGTGGAGCAGGTTGAACGGAAGGACTTTTTTGTGCCGGGTTCCCTGCTTAAAGTTTTGATTGACGCCACGCATCCCATAGCCTACGGCTACAAGAGGGATGGAGCCGTTTTTTTCAGGAGAAGCCCTGTTTTTAGCACAAGAGAAGGAAAAAGTGTTGTCAGATACCCTCTTCATAATCCACTGCTGAGCGGCTGGGTCAACGGTGAGAAATATCTTTATAACAGGAGTGCACTGGTCGATGTGCCTTTCGGCGCAGGAAAGATCATCATGATTGGCTTTCCAGTCCAGTATAGAGGCCAGACCCACGGCACCTTTAAATTTCTTTTCAATTCCATCTATTATGGCGCTGCTTTATATGGTGATCTATAGATCAAAGGCATCGATTCTTGAAAATAACGTCATGAAACGAAAAGCTTTGATTCTATTCGTTCTAGCAGGATTGCTGCCTTTGATGAGTCTGGCCCAGGTTGAAAAAGCGAAAAATTCAGGAACATTCAGTTTTTATCTGGAGAATGATTTCTTCTTTCAGATCGACCGTTATTACACAAATGGTGCGAAGCTGAGCTGGATCTCACCGGATTTGAAGGAGGTCGCAGAAGGCTTGGACCTGGCCAGATGGTTTTATTCACTCTTTAAAGGGGCCTTCTTTGTTGACAGGCCAGAATTTCAGCATGCCGTATCCTTTTCCATCGGGAATGACATTTACACACCGGATGATCTCACCCGCAGTGACCTGATTGTGAATGAGCGTCCATATGCCGGAATGTCTTATATCGGAATCGGATTCCACAACAAAAGCAGTCGCCGTATGAGCACTCTGGAATTTGATCTTGGGATAGTGGGTCCCTATTCCTTCTCCGGGACATTTCAAAAAGCGGTTCATAACTGTCTCGGCTATGAATATCCATTTGGCTGGGACAATCAGCTCAAGGATGAGCCTGCTTTGAGAGTCATCTATGATCACAAATGGAAGCTTCTCAAATGGCAGTTTGGCAAAGATTTTGGTTTCGATTGGATTGCGTACATGAGAGGTGGATTGGGGAATGTTTATACAGGCGCCGGTTTGGGAATGGAGGTTCGATGGGGCTTCACTCTGCCTGACGATTTCGGTACGTTTCCTATCCGTCCTGGTGGCGATGTCACTGATATCAAGAGAAGAAGCTCCAGTTTCTCTCGCCAAGGACGTTTTGGAGTCCACGTTTTCGCTGCTGTGGAGGGACAGGCTGTCCTGCGGGATATCTTTCTCGATGGGAATACGTTCCGGGACAGTCACTCTGTAGACAAAGAGCCTTTTGTGGCTGACCTTATGGTGGGCGTTTCCCTGAGAATTAACCGTTTCAAGCTTTTCTACAGCCAGGTTTATCTAACCAGGCGGTTCAAAGTCCAACTCTATGAACAGAGATACGGATCTCTCAACCTCTCTTTTTCCTATTGAATGGGGCCTGTCCTTAGAGTGGGTTTTTTGATAAAACAAAAGTCTTAAAATAAAAGTGTCTGAACAATCCAGTTTGACTGCCAAAAAACAAGGAGGGAATCCATGATTTTATTTAACAAATCTTCACTCACCAGGCTTATTGTCCTTATCTTTATTTTTGTGATGGGATCGGGCCTGATCTGTGCCGGCGAGAAAACTCCCTTTACCGCCGGAGATTCATTGAGAGTCAAGTCCTTCAGTCCTCAGAGCATGACCGAAAACGGTCGTTTTATCGCAGGAACGATCAGTATTCGGTTGGACCGTCTGGGTGCCGACCACAAACGCTACCGCGATCCGACCTATATCTCCCCACGGCTGACAGAAGTGGTTATCCTGGACACAAAAACAGCAAAGACCCATGCGCTTTTCAAAACCAAAGTTCAAGTGCGATCCATGACCTTTTCACCCGATGGAAAGACTCTGGCTTTCTTTCTGCGTAAGGGGGACCTCTTCTCTCTCCACATCTATGACATGGAGAAAAAGAAGATTAGAGAATTAAAGCTCAAAGCCGAGAAAAAGATTGCTTCTAACTCGTTCCTCATCTGGAGGCATGACGGCACCGGAATATTCCTGGCACTGAGGGCTGATGGGTGGGAGGAAAAATCCCGCACACTCTTCAAGGAAGCCACCGAAGGACCGGTCATCGTCTATGATTCCCGGGAGCCATTCCTTAAATGGGATGTCCTCCGTGACCGGACCTCGCTTCTGATTCCTGCCCTGGTGGATATCAAGACCCGGAAAGTCCGGGAACTGTTTCCGGAGGAACGCTACAGCCAAATCCGGCTGGCAAAAAATGACTCTTTTATCACCTACATCGTGACTTATCCCATTAAGACCGAATACGGCAAGAATTATTATCGCCAGGGTGGGCGGGAATATACGCTCTTTCGACTGGACCTTCCGGGCTCATCTGAACCAAAGATCCTGATCAAACGCGGGGAAAAGCGCCTCAGCCTCTCATGGAATGAAGAAAACACCATGTTTGCATGGACGGATGAAGGAGATGTCTTCGTACAGTCGGTGGATGAGACTAAATCCCGAAACCTGACTAAGGATAAGGTCAAACCCGAAAAAAAGAAAAGCGTGGCGAAGAAAGATAAAGACGTAAAGGACAGCGACGAAAAAGCCAAGGAAGAGAAGGTCCGCTTTTCCATGATGCGGTGGTCACCTGATGACTCAAAGCTCCTGGCGAGCACCAAGAAAGGTTACTGGCTGATAGATCACAAAAGCGGCGATGTGGAAATGGTCTACGAATTCCCTAAAAAAGATGAAAAGGAAGCCCAGCGCGGCGATCCCGTTCGAAGAAGTGTCACGGCCTGGAGCCCCGACGGACGTTACCTTTATATGACCTACTCCGCCACTGACAAATGGGAACGCGGATTTACCCGCTATGACCTGCAGGAACGTCGCATGGAAGACCTTGTCAAGGACAGCAACCTCTATCGGAGTCTCCGGATGTCAAAAGACGGACAGAAGTTCTTCTATACTTTTTCCAACGGAGATCTTCCCGGGGACATATATGCCATTGAAAAGGATTTCAACGGGGCTCGCCGCCTGACTGATCTGAATCCCTGGGTCCTGGAGAGGAAACTCACCAGGAGTGAGCTTGTGAAATATCTGGATGTCGATGGAAACGAGCTTTACGGCATCCTTTATTATCCGGTTGATTATGAGCCGGCTAAGAAATATCCTCTGGTCTGCGAGATTTATGAGAGATTTTTTAACAACGGTTTTAATTCCAACATGAACATCATAACCAATCAAGGATGGTTCGGTCTCCGCCCCTCCGTTAACCTTAATATCGGCTATCCTGGTGAAGCCTGGGTTAAGGGTGTAACTTCAGTCATCAACAAGCTGATCGAGCAGGGCCTCGTGGATTCTAAAAAACTCGCCGTTCACGGCACAAGTTACGGTGGTTATGCCACTTCATTGCTCATCACGCAGACCGATCGCTTTGCTGCTGCCGTCAACATCTCCGGCAAGGTGAATATCATCAGCTTCCTGGGAGACAGCCCCCGCATAGGCCACCGCAATTACGGAGCGGCTGAGGCCGGCCAGGACCGTATCGGCCAGACCGTCTGGGAGGCACCTCTTAAATACATCAATCACTCAGCCGTGATGTTTGCCGACCGGATCAAGACTCCGCATCTTCTGATCACGGGTGAAGGCGACTGGAATGTCCCTGCCGGAAACACCCGCGAGCTTTATTACGCTTTACGGCGGCTCGGTAAGGAATGTGTTTGGGTGAATTATTGGAATGACGGGCATGGCCTGGGAGCTGCAGCGGATAAAGCCACGTATCTTGATAAGTGGAACCGGATCATCGACTGGTACAAGACTCATTTTGCCAAGGCAGACGAAAAAGACAAGAAAGACGAGAAAAACAATTGATAAAGGGTTTTCTATCGTTCCTGTAATGCAGTGCGTTTCTAATTTGAAATATTGACATTTGTACACTCTTATTGAAATGCATCCACAAAATCGGCGATGATGGTATCCCGCAGCCGTGCAGAGTCTTTGAGGACAAGAGTGTATTTCCAATCCCTATCTTTTTGGGCCCAGTTTTCTGGAATTATAAGTGGATCTTCAATCCCATATTGTGGCTTACAGGTCCAGGTGGCTTTGTTTTGGCTATCCTCAACGCTCATTACAAAAATTGAAGAAGAATTTCCAGAAAGAAAATGTGTTTCGTTTCAAATAAGTTTGGACAGAATCGTTCATATCGCCTATCGACTGGAACTGAAAGGAAAATCTATGAGAAGACGTAAATCAAACTTGACTCATTCCGGACAATAAGAGGTATAATGAAAAACCAGCGTCGCTTCGCTTCGACTCTGTTTGTTCGCTCACTGGGATATTGGAGTCAAACCATGAGATTCAGATGGCGGGAGCTGTATGAGCTGAGAGGTTCACATACCGTTCTGATAGAGGCTGGGATGAGAGTCCCCGGCCTACTCGCCTTTGGCAAAAGATAGGAGGTAACAAGAGATGAACGTAACCAAAATAATCTTAAGATGCGTA
>JAGLWV010000085.1 GCA_023133225.1 Candidatus Aminicenantota bacterium
GCAGGTTCGAATCCTGCCAGGCGTGCCACTTTTCCCCATATGATCCGAGTTTTTCTTTAAGCACCATTAGTCAGAATGAGGCGAATTAAGCAAAATCTGTGACACCGGCGTTACATAGTGAGAGGTCTATAAGCTCATCTGGTTCATAATCAGGAGGTCGCAGGTTCAAATTATGAACTTATAACTATTAAGGAGTCGAAAATGAGATTATTTCAAAAATTCGTAATTGGTTTTATTTTTTTATTTGGAAGCAGTGCTATAAATGCACAGCAACCAAAATTCGAAATAATCCAACCGGAAATTTTTGCTCAGAGAAGTTCGATGACACATGCCTGGATCGATTATGATAATGATGGTGATGTCGATTTACTTGTCTGTTTTCGTGATATACCTAATATGTTATTTCGTAACGACAATGGCAAGTATGTAAATGTTGCAGCGCAGATGGGTATAGCAGGTTCGCGTGCTACGATGGGTGGTGTGTGGTTTGATTATGATTTAGATGGCGATCTGGATCTGTATCTTGGTAATATGGATGGCTATGCTAACAGAATGTACCGAAATGATAAAACCGGTTTTGTTGATATCGCACCAAAAAATGGCCTGGATGCTGGCGGGAGAGCAATTGCCGAAAATCCGGGTGATCATTCTATGGCTGGAACCATTCGGCCCTCCCTGGTTGATTATGATAACGATGGCGATTTTGATATTTTTGTTACGACAATGGGTGGGACCGATGGTTTTTATCGAAATGATGGCAATGGGAAATTTGTAAATATTGCGCCGGAACTTGGTTTGGCACATAAAGGGTACCGCGGGACTGCCGTGTGGGCTGATTACAATAATGACGGCTGGGTGGATTTATATGCTTATGGCGAACTGTATAAGAATGAAAAAGGTAAGTTTAAAGTTGTTACCCCGGATGTTGTAAAGAATAATGTAGGTGGTTATGGCTCGGTTTGGGCAGATTATGATAATGATGGCGCGATGGATCTTTGTATATCAAGTAGTAATCATTATATCCTGCATAATATGCTTACAAAAGAAAATGCCAGGAGGTCTTTGAAGGTTATGGTGGTTAATGAAAAAGGAATTTACACCAAAGCCGGCACAGAAGTGAGGCTGTATCAAAAAGAAAAAAGAAAATTAATTGGCTCCCGGATAATATCGGCAGGTTCTGATTATAACTGTCAGAGCGCAATGGCAGTTCATTTCGGATTACCGAAAATGGAAAATGTTGATGTAGAAATTACCACCATGACTAATGATGGACGGAAGACAGCATGTCTTGAGAACATTGATCCAAAAAAATACTCCGGTAAATATCTTTCGATAAAAGTGGATAATAAAGGGAAAATTGTAAAATAAATCTTAATTGCTCTCAATTTTCAGCAGTTCAGATAGTATAGATAAATGGAAAAGGCATTTCTCTTAAAAACTATTATTTCTTTTGTTATTGCAGGAATATGGATCGGAGGAGCTACCTTATTTGCGGAACGGTTGGGAAGTAAAAAGGGCGGCCTTATAACCAACCTCCCTTCTACCGTATTGATCGCATTGGTCTTTGTGGCGCTTGTCCAGGATGCTCGATTTGCAGCCAATGCCACAGATGCCGTACCCATCGGTATGCTGATCACCACACTTTTTTTATTGGTCTTTATACTCCTGCTGAAATACGGGCTAATACAAACCATTTTGCTTTCGCTTTCCACATGGTTTGTCCTGGCTTTCCTGGCTCAAAAGATTCACTTGTCTAATATATTCTTCAACATCATCCTCTATTTCATCACTGCTGTTGCTTCCTATATTTTACTCGAATATGTGATCAAAATACCGGCAAAAGGAAAAAAGAAGCAAAAATATGCCCCGGGTTCTCTTCTGCTCCGGGCGATATTTGCAGGAAGCGTAGTGGCAGGGACTATTATTATTTCTACCTTTGCCGGTACCTATTGGGTCGGGCTTTTATCCACTTTCCCAGCCGTGATGCTGTCAACCATGGTTATTCTTACCATTAACCAGGGCATCGATTTTGCCCGGGCTACAGGTAAAATAATTATCTTATCCTCCACCAATATAATTATCTATGCCATAGGAATCTCCTTCACATATCCGACCCTTGGAGTCGCCCTCGGAACCATTGTTTCATTCGGATTGGCTCTAATTTGGATCCTGTTACTGCATCTACTAATACAAAACTTTTCAACCTGACTAATTCATAAAATATGCCGACACCTTCATTTATATTCAATAATATCAACATTATTGCCCGGTTTTCAGTAAAATGAAGATTGTCACTTTGTTTGTTGAATAATTTCTATCAAATGTCGGCATTTTT
>JAGLWV010000086.1 GCA_023133225.1 Candidatus Aminicenantota bacterium
GACTCGTGAATAATCCAGGTTAAATAATTTTTCCGTGGAAAAAAGTCTGAAGGGGAAAACCACAAAGTATTATGAGAAATTCTTCGACCTCTGGAAGGACGCTGACCCTGGTCACCACAAATATACATATTAACTTGTAGCTTCGGGGCAAGTCATTTATGATGGGGGATTAAATTTACAGGTTGAAAATGAAAGAGAAAAAATCACCGGGAACAAACAGGCTCTTCAACAGACAAAACCGTAACCTCACCACAGGAAATATTTACAAAAGCATCTGGATGCTGGCGTTTCCTATGATGTTTGGGAATGTCCTGCAGACTGCCTTTAACATAGTAGACATGATCTTCGTCGGCAAACTGGGACCAGATTCTATCGCTGCTGTAGCCCTTTGCGGCATGATACTCATGCTGATAATCACACTTCTTGTTGGTATCGGAATCGGAACAACTGCCATTATTGCAAGGCATATTGGAGCCAAAGAGTACGTAAAGGCGAATGAAGTCGCCCTGCAGTCGATCTTGCTTGGAACTTTCATAGCTCTCTCTCTTACAGTGGCAGGATATTTCTTCTCCGAGACTCTCCTGAAGCTGTTCGGAGCAGAACCCTCTGTTGTACAGCTGGGAACGGTCTACCTGCGCATTACATTCCTCGGCTCAATCACCCTTTTCATCCTGTTTGGCGGTGCAGCCATTCTAAGGGGAGCTGGTGATGCCCGCACTCCCATGTTTATCCTGATTCTCTCTGCAGTCATTAACATCATTGCAGACCCTCTCCTCATCTTCGGGATCGGGCCATTTCCCCGCCTTGAAATTGCCGGTGCTGCTATTGCAACCGTTTTCGCTCGCAGTGTCGGGATGTTCATCACACTCTATGTATTGGTTAAAGGATACTCGGTCATTCAGATCAGCTTCAGAAATATCAAGCTGAAGTTTGATGCGATTTGGCGCATAATCAGGCTTGCTGTCCCGGGATCTCTCCAAATGGGTATCCGGAGCGTATCCGGGGTGATCTTGATGAGAATTGTAGCTCTATACGGAACATATGCCCTGGCCGCTCTAGGGATTGGCCTCAGGGTTAATATGATTGTCATGATGCCAGGGTTCGGCCTGGGAGCTGCGACAGCTACTCTCGTTGGACAGAATTTGGGAGCAAAACAGCCTCGAAGGGCCGAAAAGAGCGCATGGATTTCACTGGGCATTTACGAAGTGATGATGATATGCATGGGATTCCTTTTCTACCTTTTTGCTCCAAAGATAATTGCTGTATTCAACACAGATCCAAACGTTCTCCGTGAAGGGATTTCATTCCTCCACATTGTGACATTAAGTTATGTATTCTTAGCTGTGGCGATTGTCCTGCATCAAGCGCTAAATGGCGCAGGAGACACCTTATCTCCAATGGTCATTACAGGAATTGCGGTGCTCGGAGTGAGGATTCCACTGGCATTTCTTCTTCCCAGGATGTTCGATCTGGGCACTTCAGGAATATGGCTTGCCGTGGCTCTCTCCACTGTATTAGAAGGTACTGTAGTGGGCTTCTGGTTCAGGTCTGGCCGCTGGAAAAAAAAGAAGGTTTAGAGTTAAAAGTTAGACGATTTGTCAAAAATAAAGATTTGACCCCCTTTTTCCATAAATGGTATATTAAACAGTCTGTTTTTGTGTTCAAGCTCAGTGTGAATGCACAAACGTTGTTAAGAAGTTCGATGCCGGTGTTTTGGTTGGACAGGCAGAGAATATCGCTGACATTCAGTAATTTATAAACATTTAGTTTTTAAATTATTCTTGGATTCAGGCTGCTGGGTCTTTCTCTTTGCCCACCATCCGTTTATCGGACTTAATCCTAACAGTTAATGGATTATTGAAGATTGAATCTACGGTTGACAGGAGTACAGATTTCCGTCAGAAGAATCGGTTTCCTGACAATCATTCAAATACACAAAAGGAAAAAAATATGCCAAAGCGAAGGACATCGATATCTAATTGGAAAAGGATGGGTTATGTATTTGTCACAGTCATATGGATCATGACCCCTGGATTCTTTTCAAATCTCATCCAAGCGCAGAGTGCTAAAGTGCGAGAATTCAGCCTGCAATCAGCCCAGGAGTTTGCTGTCGAATACAGTTATGACAGCAAGAAATCCTCGATGGATATCCTGGCTGCTCAAAAGAAAGTGCGGGAAACGGTCTCTTCAGGATTCCCCCAGATTTATTCCACGATTGGCTATATGAACAATCTCGAGCTGGCGACCGTGTTGATCCCGAATTTCTTTGAGGGGAAGTTTGAAGAAAAGATTCCGGTCCAGTTTGGTACCAGGCACAATGCCAGTGCTAACTTTACCGTAAGTCAGCTCCTGTTCAGCGGAAGTTATTTCGTTGGCCTCAAGACGTCAAAAACCTTCCGTCAAATGGCTGACTACAATCATGAAAGAACACAATTGAATGTTCTGGAGATGGTCACCAACACCTATTGTTTAATTCTTGTATCCGAAGAGAGTGAAAGGATCCTGAGTTCGAATCTTGCCAATCTGGAAAAAACCCATTATGAGATAAGGGAGAGATTCAAAGAAGGCTTTGTCGCCGAAACGGATGCCGATCTTGTCCAGATATCAGTGACAAAGTTGAAAAACAGCCTGCAGGCGATCGGCAGAGAGAAGGAGGTCGCCTATAAACTTTTGAAATTTCAGATGGGATTGGACTTGAATGAACAGATTGTGCTTACAGACAAACTGGAAGACATTCTTCAACGGATAGACATCTCGAAAGCAGCGAATGCCGAATTTGACCTTCAACAGAATATGGACTTCAAGCTTCTTGAGACACAGGAGATACTTACAGAAATGGCTTTAAAGAACGAAAAAGCCAAATATCTTCCTACGGTTTCGGCCTTTTACATGTTCCAGTGGAATGCATTCCGTGATGCATTCAGTTTTTTTAATTTCAGAGAACGCTGGTTCCGTACGCAGATTGTGGGTGTCAATGTCAATATCCCAATCTTCAGTAGTGGTGTTCAGAGTGCTAAAGTCGCTCAGGCTTCCATTGCCCTGGAACAGGCCCGGAATGCGAGAGCTCAGGTGTCTCAGGGATTGACTTTGGAGGCGGCTAGAGCCAAATCGACATTGGATTCCGCATTTGAGAATTATTTAAATACGAAGGAAAATATGGGATTGTCCAAAAAAATATATGACGTAACCTTGATCAAATACAAGGAAGGAGTCGCATCCAGCATGGATTTAACCCAGGTGCAAAATACACATTTAATGGCTCAATCCGAATTCATTCAAGCCATGGCTGGGCTTCTGGCAGCAAAGAATAAGCTGGACAGGCTTAATAATAATTACCAGACTATTCAAACAAAGGACGAAAAATCATGAAAAATAACAAATACTTGGTTCTATTAGGAATGGGATTAATTCTTACCGCCTGCGGCCCGCGGGGTGAGGATGCACAGCTGGCGCAATTGGAAAAGCAAAGAGATGCCTTGACGGAAAAGATTGAGAGGTTGAAACAGGAGATCGCTCAGAAAGCCAGTCCGGGCGTAAAACTCGCAAAGCTTATAAATGTCAGGATTTTACCGGTGGAAAAGGGACTCTTTCAGCATTTTATCCAGGTGCAGGGCATGATCGAGTCGGACAACAATATTCTGGTTGCACCGCAGTCTTCCGGGATTGTGAAAAAGATCCATGTTTATGCCGGCAGTAAAGTTACCAGGGGGCAGCTTCTGGCTGAACTGGACGGCTCCATTCTGGAAAGCAGCATAGCTGAGGTGGAGAACGGACTAAAGCTGGCAAAGACGATTTTTGAAAGACAGCAGAGGTTGTGGAACAAGAATATCGGCAGTGAAATTGAGTTCCTTCAAGCTAAGAACAACAAAGAAAGTCTGGAAAAGAGATTGGCGACTTTAAAGGAGCAATATAAGCTGGCAAAGATTTTTTCGCCTCTGTCCGGGACGGTAGATAAAGTCCTCATCAAGGAAGGCGAGATGGCTGCTGCCGGAATGGGAGCTATCCGAGTCGTGCAGCTTTCCAACCTCAAAATAAAAGTCGACCTCTCGGAGATCTATATTACCCGGATCAAGAAAAAGGATCTTGTGCATGTGAGCATACCTGTCACCGGAAGAGAATTCGATCTTCGTGTCGATGCTGTTTCCCAGGTCATTGATCCTGAGAACCGCACGTTCCAGATCGAGATGAAAATCCCCAAAGCCGAATCGGGAATCAAGCCGAATATGCTGTCGGTCTTGACGATCAATGATTATTCCAATCATGAGGCTTTGATGGTTCCGCAGAACATCGTCCAGGAGACAGGGGCAGGAAAATTTATTTTTGTGGCCGAGCAGAAAAACGGAGACTGGATTGCCCGACGGAGATCGGTCAAGACCGGAAAAAGTTACAACGACCGGATCGAGGTCCTTTCCGGA
>JAGLWV010000087.1 GCA_023133225.1 Candidatus Aminicenantota bacterium
AAATGGTAGAATAAACTTGGAGGCTGGAGATGAAAAAGCCAATATTTTTTATATGTTTTATAATTCTTTACTGTATCCTGGCTTACTCCCAGGACTACAAAGGCAAGGGAAGAACCCAGGGTATAGTCATGGACGAACAGGGAAATCCCTTAGAGGGAGTCAAAGTGAAGCTGCGTTGGGCAAAGACGGGATCAGGATTTGATACACTCACAGATAGTAAGGGGGTGTGGAAAGGCAGTTGGATACGGGGAGGAGCCTGGTATATAGATTTTGAAAAACCTGGCTATGTTCCTAAAAATATCAGTATTGAGATTTCTGAGCTTAGAAAAAATCCTGCGATTGAACTGAAGATGAAGAAAACAAAGGCAGAAGCAGGGGGATTAGTGCTCACTGACGAGCTGAAAGAAGATTTCAAAAAAGGGAACATGCTCTATGAGGAAGGAAAATACAAGGAAGCTATCGAAGGGTTTAAGATGATCATAGAGAATTTTCCCGATGCCTATATCATAAACACGAATATCGGAAATTGCTACTTTCAGATGGGAGACTACAACCAGGCGGAAGAGTATTTCATCAAGGTTCTGGAGAAAGAGCCTGAAAATCCAAACATCATTATTGCGATCGGTAAGTGTTACAGCAACCGGGAAGACACTGCTAAAGCCCTGGAGTGGTACAAAAAGATCGAAATCGATAAAATTGGTGACCCGGTTGTTCTCTATAATATCGGAACCTATTTTTCTAACACTTCTCAGTATAATGAAGCCTTGAAGTACTATCAAAGATCGGTTGATATTCAGAAAGACTTTCTGGATGGGATTTATCAATTGGGCCTTTCCCATCTGGCTATGCGAAATAGAGCTGAGGCATTAAAAGAATTTGAAAATTACTTAAAGTATGACCCGGATTCTGAGAGAGCGTCTCAAGTAGAGAAATTCATTGAATATTTAAAAAAAAAAGGAATAGACTTTGTCCCAATGCTGCCTGATTTCATTTCATTGCGATGCGGAATGGAGAGAGATTTCTCGTAAATTAAAATGTCTTTAAAAAACGTAAAGTATCTATCCATATCTTTTTGTGTCCTTCTTGTTTTGGGAATGGTGGGCTGCTCTATGTCGAGAAAATTGGCCCTCGATCCTTCGAGCCGTGTTTTTTACGAAACAGCCCAGCTCATCATGACCAAGTGGGAAAAAGACATTTTCAAACATCTTCCCGATAAGGAATCGAGGGAAGAATTTATCGGCGATTTTTGGGCAAAGAGGGACCCAGACCCTGCGACAGAAGAAAATGAATTTAAGGAGGAGTTTTTCAGAAGGATTGACTATGCCAATAGACGTTTTAGAGAAGGCATACCGGGATGGAAAACAGACAGGGGACGAATATACATTTATCTGGGCCCACCGGATAGCTTCGAAGACAGACCAATGCTCAATCTTCCAGGTGTTAAAGGGCTCATTTTATGGATCTATTACAACCAAGTGGCTGTTACGTTTATCGATGAGAAAGGGGATGGTCGATATGCTATGGACCTTAATCCCCAGTATGGATATTTCGGGGATCTTTTTGGTGCCCTTGAGAGAGCTAGATTAGGGTATATGCGTAATGAAGATATTTTTGGAAAAAAGTTTGTGGATTTTGATGTGGAATACGACAAAGAGAAGAAAGAAATTGTGGTTTCCCTGCCCGTAAAGTCTCTGACTTTTATAGAGGAAGAGGGGATATTCAAGGCTAGTTTTGAGTTTAAATTCTATCTTTATGAAAAGAAAGGTCCCTGGAATGATAAATTCCAGGAAACAAGACAGTTTGAAATGCCCGAAGAAGAAGTCGTCAGCTTGAAAAAACTCGACTTTACTTTTCCCTATGAGCTCAATACAGGCCGTTATTATTTCGATGTGGTCGTTGACGGCTCAGATACAGGCAAATCCAGAAAATTTTTTAATATCAAAATCTAGGTTTAGTCCAAACCAGGAAGGATTAAAAACATGAAAGCTAAAACATCAACGATTATTCTTTTTTTCCTTTTAATATCTTCCTTGTTTTCTTCAACGCAAAAGATTAAAGAAAAAGACCTCCCTCAAAAATACAGAGACTGGTTAAAATATGCAACATATATCATCCATAAGAAAGAGAAAGACGTCTTTATGCAGCTCATCAATGAGAGAGACAGGGATATTTTTGTGAAAACATTCTGGAAGAAGAGAGATCCCACCCCCGGCACTCCCTTGAACGAATATAAAGAAGAAATTCTCAGACGTTTCAATTACGCCAACAAGCGTCTCAAGTATGGCACCCCCAAACAAGGATGGAGGACCGATATGGGAATGATGTATATCATTCTCGGTCCGCCAATCAGCATTGAAAGGATTGCATCGTCAAGAGGTCTCTATCCCTGTCAGATCTGGTCGTATTATGGAGACCCAAAAAAAGGACTTCCGACCCATTTTTCTCTGGTTTTTTTCCAACGGGGAGGTGCTGGAGAGTATAAATTGTACAGTCCTATATCCGACGGTCCTGCCAGTTTATTGATCATGTCCAGAAATAAGATGGATACGTTTGATTATGCACAGTTGTATAAAGAAATTATGGAACTTGCTCCAGGTCTGGCGCTAGTATCTTTATCACTGATTCCGGGTGAAGTCCCCTTTAATTTTCAGCCCTCTCTCCAAAGCGCTACCATCATAGCCGATATTATGGAATCGCCAAAAAAGGACGTGAATCCCTCTTATGCCACTCATTTTTTAGATTACAGGGGAATTGTTAGCACTGAGTATCTGTTAAATTTTGTGGAAAGTACGGCTGAAATATCTTTCCTTCAAGACCCGGTCCTCAATATTAGTTTTTTACACTTTTCCATTGCTCCAGAAAAGGTTTCCGTAGATTATTTTGAGCCCAAAGATCAGTATTTTTGCAATTATAAGCTTGATGTGAACATAACAGTAGAAAATGACATCATCTTTCAGTATTCAAAGGATTTCCCTTTTTATTTTTCACCTGATGATCTCAAAAAATTAGAGGGAAACGGGATTGCCATCGAAGACACCTTCCCCATCATTGAGGGCACGTATAAATTACATATCCTTCTTAGAAATTCTGTGGGAAAAGAATTCAGTGTTATTGAAAAAGAAATTTCTTTATCAGAAGATTCAACATTGCCAAAAATTATTGGATTTTTCCTTGGCTATAAATTCCAGGATTTTGACAGCAGCCGGCATATCCCTTTTAAAGTTGTAGATAAAAAGCTACTTGTTGACCCTAAAAATACATTTTCCTCAACGGAAACTGTTGCCATCCTCTTTAGCCTTGCAAATGTCACAGAAAATTTGTGGAAAGAAGGAGAGGTGAAATTTTTAATAAAGGGCCTTAGGCTGGAAGAGCCTACTGTTAAATCTTTTAGCCTGAAATTAAAAGATTATCCATTCCAGAAGATGCTGAGCACACATTTCTCCATTCCAGCCAGAGAATTAACTCCAGATTACTATGAAATTAAGTTGAATTTAATAGACGGAAAGGGAGATACAGTTGATGAAAAAAATGGCGCGTTCGTTATTTCCCCCAAAGACATTATCCCCCATCCCATTGCGCGAAGTAAAGCTTTCCCTCTTACCAATAACTTTTTGTATTTTTATGTTTTGGCTACCATGTATGATAAAGTCAATGAGCATGAAAAAGCTGAATTTTTCTTTACAAAAGCGTACGGATTAAAACCTGAGTATAAACAAGGCCTGATCAGTTATGCCAGCTTTTTGTTAAAGGTAAAAAAATTCACGGAAAGTTTAGAGCTGATTGAGACTATTAAAAAAGATGAAAGCTTAAAATTTAATTATTATTTCCTGAAGGGAAAAGTGATGATAGGATTGGGGAACTATGCGGAAGCCATAAATAATCTGTTGGAAGGGAACAAAATCTATAACAGTGATACAGGGCTTTTAAACTCTCTTGGCTTCTGCTATTACAAAACTCTCCAGAAGGAGAAAGCTTTAAACGTTCTGAATGTGTCTCTCCGTCTGAATCCAGAGCAAACACAAATAAAGAAGCTGATCGAGGAGATCGAAAAAAGCATAGATTAGCTTATCTCACCTCAATATCTACTTTTTTTTCAACAGTATTTCCTGAGCGCTTATCCACAATTTTAAGGACAAGGGTATACTTCCCTGCTTCAATGTCTCGCTCCTCACTCCTCTCGCCTTCTTCGGACTTTATTATTACGTGCTGTTTCAAAGGAAGGGCCTCTTGGATAAGGGGTGAGATATAGGTTCTCGGAGCATAACGGATGGCTGTTTCTTCACCTTTTAAAACTTCATAGGTCACTTCAATAGAATGTTTTGCGCTCTCGTCGGGCTGAGATCCAAAAACAAAGTAGAAAACTTCAAGACTATCCCCGGAGGAAAAAATTTTCTCTACATTAGGTTCGATCTGGAAAATAATGTAAGTAAAATAACCCCGGTGAAGCGAGGCCCTCAGCTCAGGATTGTCTAGCTGCCTTATCCGCTTCAAAAAAAAGACAGGGGTGGTCTCGAGCCTGTCTGTGAAGGAAACTTCATTGGGAAGGGAAAACTCAAGGTACTGAGTTCCGATTTTTTCTAATTTTTCAGAGGCGATGGCCATAGAAAGGAGATAATTCCCGGGGGGTAAAAGGTTTCTGGTTGAATAGAGCTCTTCCTTATCCGGTTCATACAAATCGCTGGTGACCTGAAATCTAATCGGCAAGTAGACCTCCTTGACCACTTCTCCAGGCACATTATTCTCCAGCCGGTTAAACTGAAGAAAAATATGACAAACGGCACGAAGCGCGTCTGGAGCACTTTCGGATTCACGCAAGAATATTTGTTCTTTTTTTTCTTTTTTCTCCGGGCTTTTCGGAGCAGGAGAGATAGAAGTAAAGCCGAGGTCTGAATTTTTCACTTTAAAAAGAAAGATGCTGTGCAGATCTTGTCTGGCTGGAAAATCAGGAAGATAATAATTTTTGATGATGGAGAATGGTATGTCCGAACGCACCTGCCTGGTTTCAATCCCCTCATTAAGAACAGACTTGACTTCGGGGGGAATAGTAGCGCGTTGCTGGGGCTCTTTATTCTGAGCCGCTAAGCTCGGCGACAAAACTAAAGTGAAGATGATTCCCAAAAGAAGTACAGGGCTTACGAGATTTTTAATTTTCATCTTTCCTCCTCAAGTTACGCCTTACAGGATTAAATTGTGAATGATTTCTTAATTTTGGCGTCTTTTCGTAAACTGGCGTCTCTTCATAAAATTAAATGTTTTTGAGAGCGGCTGAAAGGAGAGCCGCAATCTCAACAGGTATTTTTTTATTAGGGAGGAAGACTTTTTCCTTCCCTTATAAATATTAAATATAGCAGAATCACATCATTTTTTCTAGTGATATTTTACAAGAAGAATGGGGTCTTGACTTTTTGAAATTTATTTAGAAAAATCACTTTACACTTACGATACTTTTATTGTCAGGAGGTAAAGGTTATGAACTTTTCGAACAGACATGGATTTTCACTTTATGGATTCTATGCGGCTCTCTGCATTTTCCTTATTGCAGGTGCAGCGTTTGCCCAAAGCCCGGAAGAGGACCTCACCAAAAATATGCGATGGCGCAATATAGGCCCTGCAAACATGAGCGGCCGCATATCAGACATCGAGGCATTGGAAGATAATTGGACGACCGTTCTGGTCGCATCAGCTTCCGGCGGAGTATGGAAATCAAACAATGGGGGCACGACATTTGAGCCAATTTTCGATCGTTACAGTGCTGCATCAATTGGTGATGTTGCGTTCTTCAAGAAAAACCCGGATATCATCTGGGTAGGGACAGGAGAAGAATGCTGCCGAAACAGTGCTGCCTGGGGTGACGGCATATTTAAGTCGACCGATGGGGGCAGAACATTCACCAATATGGGCTTGAGGAATACGTATACCATCGGTACAGTTCTCACGCATCCAACCGATCCGGACACTGTTTATGCTGCCGCAGCCGGATGCCCCTGGGGTTATATCGGAGAACGTGGACTGTTTAAAACCTCAGACGGTGGGAAAACGTGGAAAAAACTGACAAAAGGTCTGCCCGATGATGGAAAAACCGGCGCGATCGAAATCATAATGCATCCGAAAAATCCAGATGAACTCTACGTTGCTTTCTGGCAGAGGTTACGTCAGCCTTTTCGTTTTGACAGTGGAGGTCCAAACGGAGGTATATTCAAGAGCACAGACGGAGGAGAATCCTGGAAAAAGCTGACAAAAGGTCTGCCCAAAGGTGACTCCGGCAAAATTGGTCTTGCAATATCCAGAAGCAATCCGAAAGTCCTCATGGCTTTTTATGAGCATGGATTTCAGCCAAGTCGGAACGATCCGGACTACGGCGACATGACAAAACTTGGAACAGGTCTTTACCGTTCAGAAGACGGCGGCAACAGCTGGCAGTATATGAACCGTTATAATAACCGTCCTTTCTATTACAGTCACGTATGGATCAATCCATTTGACGATAAACTGGTATATGTGTTGACCGGGAGTTTTCAGTATTCTGAAGATGGTGGCAGGACCCTCAAGAGATTTCCTGGTCCGGGGATCCACAGTGACTACCATGCACTGTGGCTCGATCCGAATAATAAGAACCGCTTCTATGTCGGGAATGACGGCGGTGCTTATCTGACACACGACCATGGAGAGAACTTTATCAAGTTTGATAATTATGTCCTCAGCCAGTTCTACATGATCGGTGTCGACATGCGCGATCCGTATTATGTATACGGCGGACTCCAGGATAACGGCACATGGGGCGGCCCGTCGGCTACAAGAGACCGCGCTATTTATACCGACCTTTGGTACACCATCAGCGGTGGAGATGGCTACCATGTCCAGGTGGATCCGACCGACTGGCGCATCGTATATTCTGAACCCCATCCCTCGAACACCGGCGGCAGAATCCAGCGGGAAAATGTCGAGACCCGTGTGTCCAAAAACATCAGGCCACAGAAGGGTGAAAATATTGTCAATTATGATGAATATATTACGCCTGAGATCGAAAAACTGCAGTTAAAAAAAGGATGGGGCCCTTCACCCGGGAATGGTATGGGAGCTTTCCGCTGGAACTGGAGCAGCCCGATCGTGATGTCACCCCATAATCCGCACACTGTCTTCTTTGGCGCAAATCACCTCTTCAAAACTGTAGACCGGGGCGAATCCTGGTATCTTATCAGCCCCGACTTGTCCAAAAATGATCCTTACAAAACAATTAAAGAATCGGGTGGCCTGACCCCTGACCATGAGCCTGGTGGGGGCGCGGAGTTTCACGGTACTATCATTACCATTTCTGAGTCACCGGTAAGAGAAGGTTTGATCTGGGTAGGAACCGACGACGGTAACGCACAGATCACCCGCAACGGCGGAGTAAAGTGGACAAATGTTCGGAAGAATATTCGTGGTGTTCCGAAGGACCTCTGGGTCAGCCGGATCGAGGCTTCGCATTTTGAAGAAGGAACTGCATACCTCACGTTTGATGGACACCGCAGCGCGAACTTTAAACCATGGGTCTTTAAGACTACGGACTACGGCAAGAAGTGGACAAATATCACCAATAATATTCCAGACGGCCATCCTGTTTACGTTATCAAAGAAGATTTAAAAAATCCCAATCTCCTCTTTGTTGGCACAGAATTCGCCGTATTTTACTCAATGAACGGCGGGCAGTCCTGGACCAAACTCAACATAAATATGCCTACAGTTGCTGTTCATGATCTGGTCATTCATCCACGTGACAACGACCTTATCGCAGGTACACATGGCCGGGGAATCTGGATTATGGACGATATAACACCCTTACAGCAGGCGAATGAAGAAGTCCTGTCATCTGATGCTTTTCTTTTTGAAAACCGTGTGGCGACCAGATGGTTAAATATCAACACTGGCGGTGGAGGCGGTTCTCTCTATTATCAGGGTGAGAATCCTTCAAGAGACGCCACCATTAACTATTATCTTGGACCTTCTGCAAGAGGTGCGGTTCAGTTTGAAATTACTGATTTTACCGGCAATTTCAAGAAAACCTATTCAGTTAAAGCCGAGCCGGGCATCAACAGGTTACACTGGGATATGCGGTATGATCCAAGCCGGGAACAGTATAAACAGTTTAATGAACAACTGAGCCGAAATATTGAAAGATCAATACAGAGAGCTTCAGGTGAACAGCTTTCCCAGCTCCAACAATTAAAGAAACAACTGCAGAAGGCTGGTGCAGACCCAACACGTTTGACAGAGATTTCGAACAAAATGAGAGAGGTATTCGGCAGAAGGTGATTTTTTGGTGGTCGTCGAGGCCGTGGCGGTCTCAGGGGGACACCTGCAGAGCCGGGTGAGTACCTGGTCAAGATGACGGTTAACGGCAAAACATACACCGGTAAAATTGTCATCCGGCTTGATCCATTGATCGAAGGCAAGAACTGAATTATTTATAAAAACTGCCGATACTAGTAATATATATCCATGTTATCAGCATATTAGCATGCTTTCTCAATAGACCACGCTGACCGCTTCTTTTCTTGAATTCCTTTTGACTTTCTATCGGCATTTTTTACCCT
>JAGLWV010000088.1 GCA_023133225.1 Candidatus Aminicenantota bacterium
GATCGAAAAACTTTCTCCTGAAGCGAAAAGGCTGTTAAAAGGCACCCTTCTGACGCGAGATTTAACAGCTGAAGGGGAAGTCCTCTTCGAATCAAATGCCTTTGATCATGTTCGGTTCGGCCAGCTTCTTTACCGCCAACAGGAAGTTCTAAGAGACTATCTCCAAATATCCCATCCAAAAATCAACAAAATGATAGAGGTATCCCTCAAGGCCGGAGCCCTTGGAGCGAAGATAAACGGCTCAGGAGAAGGCGGGTGTATTTTTGCCTATGCCCCGGAAAAGGCAGAAGAAGTTGCCAAAGCCCTGGAGAAAGAAGGGACAAAACCGCATATCATTCGTGTCGACGAGGGAGTCAAAGTAGCAACGGCGAAATAGACTGAACTGGAGGAAAAATGATAAATGCAACCCAGATTCGAAAGGGAATGGTCATAAAAGTCGAAGGTGGAATATACAAGGTGCTCGAGTCTACACATGTCACTCCCGGTAAAGGCCAGGCCCTGATGCAGACCAAACTTCGCAGCCTCAAAAACCAAACCCTTCTAGACTACAGATTTCGCTCAAAGGATAAGGTCGAGCAGGCCTTCCTGGAAAAGATCGAAATGGAATATCTTTACCAGAGCGGAGATGAGAATGTCTTCATGAACCTTGAAAACTACGAACAGATCAAACTGTCTTCGGATATAATCGGTGATGGAGTCAATTATCTCATCCCCAATGTTGTCTTCTCAGTACAAATGCACGAAGGCAGACCTGTTGGGATCGAGCCTCCTCTGACGATCAATTTAAAAGTGGTTGAAACAGAGCCCATCCTCAAGGGCGCCACACAGACGGCCACCAACAAGCCGGCTGTTCTTGAAACAGGTATATCCATTACTGTTCCTCAGTTCATAAAAGAAGGGGATATCGTCCGTATCGATACAAGAGATGATAAATACCTGGAGAGGATTAAAACATAAACAGAGGGCCAGTGCAGCTTAAAAAATCTGCCTGTGCACTCCTATGTTGCCGCGGCTGTCTTTAATCTTAACAGTAATAAGATTACCGGACTTAGGGGGCAATGTCACAGTCACCTTGAAGCTCTCCTGCTTTGAATCACAGATCCCATCCTCTGGAAAAATGCTCCGCCATTCATCGGGCCGGATGAGGTATTTAACCTCCTTGATATAAGAGAGAGAATCCTTTACCTGAAAAGTCACTGCGAGCTTATTCTTATTTCTTACAGCCTTGAAATTTTTCACAACCGGAAGAGAATGATCAATGACCAAGGAACGGCTTACTCTTTCAGATCTCAACTCCATCCCCTGAGGATTAGATGCCGTATCAGAAACCATGACTCTTACAGAATAATTTCCGTCTGGAAAGGAAAGAGTATCAAAAGCATAGATTGTATCTTCCCATCCTTCTTTTAAAACCCGCCAGCGACGCTCATTATCCTTTTTAATATAGATTGAAAAGAGCATGTCGTCTCCATTCTTATCAGTTGCATCCCAGGTTATCGTCTGGAATCCTTTTCTTTCAACTTTTTTAGGCACAATCAAAGCCATTGTTTTGTCCCCTTTTATCTTCTCGGAAAAATCCACATCCATTCCCCAGATGACTTCCTGCTGTCCCGGAGGCTTCAAATAAACGACGTTGGCCGGAAGCAATGTCAGTGTAGTGATCGCCGGGGGGACATTCTTCTGAAGATAAAACAGGGTCACTTCTCGAAGAAGAGGAGACGTTTTACCAAATTGATTTTTCAACATAGCCCTGAACTGAATGTACCGGGCTTTAGGGCTTAAGATCTGCTCCCCTTCCCCTTTCCGATAAGGGGGAGACCAATCACTCCAGGCCCTGTTGGGATCGGCAGAATTTCCGCTTCGCGTCTGAAACTGAATGGTGCTCCCTTGGAGAACCTCCGCTTCCCATTCAATTCTTCCCCATGATGAGATGGTTTTGGCGTCCATAACCCGGCTCAAGTACTCCCCGTTTAACATCTGTTCAGGATAGAGAACACTTAAACCGGAAGGATTATTGGAGAGTATATAAATTTTTGAATCAAAGGGAAGAAAATAATAAATCTGTTCAGAGCTTTTCTGAGCGAGAAGAGATACCTTTCCATCTCCGTCCACAGTATACATTCTCCCCTTGTTTCCCGTACCAAAAACAAGCGTTTTCTCCTTCTCATTCCAAAGCAGGCTGTAAATCAATTCATCGCTGGAATGCCAGAGCCTTTTAGCCATTCCCTCCCGGTTAATTCTATAAAGGGCACCGGGCTGGTTTTTGACTGATGTGAGGGCATCCTCTGGTCCCAGTGAAGAAGGAGCTCCGGTAACGATGACCTCACTTTGTCTTCTTACAGAAACCGGAGTGTCTTCCACCCTCGGTCGGATCACGGCTCCACTGGCTGCAACAAAAATATTCCCCTTATCATCCAGAGCGATATCTCTTATCTCCTCAAAAGGAGACTCGAATAAAACAGATGCCTTTTTCTTTTCAGGTATTCGATAGAGGAGCCCTTTCCCGCCGCTGCCAGCGATAAGGTCTCCATTGCTGTCCCTTGTGAGACAAAGAATATGATTTTCCTCCACTTTCAGGATGAGCCGTCCTTCTCCCTGCGGGGTAATCTCATAAATGCCCCCGTTCTCACCGACTGCTGCCAATAAAACATCTCCTTTGATAAACATCATATCCCAGATATATTTTTCCCGGGGATTAAACAAAACCTTTCCATCGTTTTTACCCGTTATTTTGTATATCTTTCCGTTAGGAGAGGTTCCAGCATAAAGATTTCCTCTTCTATCCTGTGCAAGGCAGTAGATATCCATTTCAGGCACCTGGAAGTAAAGCTCCGGCTCTGCATTCTTACTCATTCTAAATATTTTACCGCTATGTCCTGTTCCTAAATAGACAACGTTTTCCCGGGTAACAAGCAGAGACAGGTAAAATTCCTCTGCAGGCCCATTTATTCCCTCTTGCTTAGGAGAAAGGGAAAGAACACCGCCATAGGACACTGAGATTCCGTTAAATTTTCCCTTCAAAAAGTCATCTTTCGTTCGTATTTCCCATTTTTGTGGAACAACTCCCTGCAGAGCCTGTGCCAAAAAGACAGTAGCAAAAAAAACCGGAATCCATAGTCTTTTCATTCCCTTTTTCTCCTATTTCTTTATTTTAACGGGAATCACAACCCCGCCTCTAAATACATAAGGTATGGCTAACTGATATTCACTCAGAGTTGATTTATCGAGTTTTGTTGGGGCAGAAACTGCAGCCCGGGGAGAGGAAAACATCGATTTCATCGTGGGAGGTAAATTTGGCAATTCTTCGCCCTTCAGGAAGAGGCCGGGCTTGGATGCTAAAATCTTAAAATAAATGCGGTTATTTTTCCTGAGATTGCCCAGGATCCTGATGAGCTGGTTTAAACTCCGGGGAACAAAACCCGTGGCTCTATACAGATTTCTCTCTATCTCATTCATCGAAGCAGCATCGCCAATCACCAGCTGAAACTCTGAGCCTGGCGGGAGGTTGGGGGCAATAATGCCGGCTTCACGGAGAACGATTTCCCCTCTGAAGGTCCGGTAATAAACCTTTATCTGAATATTTTCTCCAGGCGAAGCTTCATACTTGTCCAGCCAGACTTTCTCCAGATATGAGAACTTAGCCTCTTCAGAAGCACGAATGGCCAGGTCAATACGATGGATACCCAAATCTTTGAACTCGTTATTGGTCAGGAAATAAACAACTGCTGCCAGAAGATTCGAAAGGTCAAAGGCAGCATTATCAAAACTCCCGGAAAAAAGGTCTTCAAGATGAACGCTTCTGCCGTTTTCCAGGTAAACATCTCCCCCCAGCTCGAGAGAAAGGTTTCCTAGAGCTCTCCTCTCAGAGGATATAATGCTCGCAAGAGAAAGATTGACAAGTGCGGGACTTAAAATTTTATCGTTGGCTATTTGTATATTGAAATTTTTTATCTCACCCTGAGGATCCACCATCATAACGTTAATGGGTATATATTTGGGTATCTTACCCAGCTCCCCTAGTAATCCCGACGAGCGATCCTGTGTAAACGTTCCGACCAGGTTATCAGAGGCAGCAAGTTTGAACGAACCGGAAAGGCTCGGAATTACGGTTATCACACTGGCTCTAGCCATGGCATAATCAACCGCGCCTAAATTATACAGCGGGTGACCAAAAGCCAGGACCGTGTTGCCGTCAATATAGGTCGTTGTTCCCACAGCAGATAGATCCAAATCGCCCTTGACCAGTTGAACGGCCACTGGGTCTCCCTCACGAAGAGTGAGCTCAGGAGGTGAAATTTCCTCCGTTGACTGACTCAAAGAACCACCTCGAACAGGATTAAATCCCATCCTCGAAAAAAAAGACTTCGCGCTCCCGAAGACCCGTGAAGAAAAACCTCTGAAGACAAGAGGGATATTTAAAGGGATGAGGGCTTGACCTTCGGAGGAGAAAGAGGGCCTGGAAAGGAAAAATTCTTTGTTTAACTTAAAAATCTCTTCCAGGCTCAGTTGTTTTTTTATAGGAATTCGGTGAGAAAAGGAGGACCTCGGCGGCTTTTCCTTTGAAATAGCCAGCATCTCTTCGATGGGAGTGATTCCTGCAATTGTTTCCTTGACAAAAGTTCCAAGGCTGTAAGCGACAGCTCCTATGAGCTTGCCATCCACATAAACCGGGCTTCCGCTCATACCCGCGATAACGCCGGTATTATCCAGTATTTCATTCTTGAGCTTCGCCAGAATGATGCTTCTTTTGGGGCCGACGTTACGAAGGATGCCTAGAATTTCAAAATCAAATTCTTCAATTTTATTTCCGGCAAAAACACTCTTTCCCTTTCCCTTCATTCCTGCTTTTACCTGGTTTAAAGGAAGAATGGGAACAGAAGCTTCAGCCCATATAAGGCTGAAGCAGATAACCACAAAAATTGAAAATATTTGTTTTACTTTTTTTCTCATCGTTTTACCACTCACTCGTTTATAAAAAGTGTTAAATCCTTAAGTGAATCCAGGATGTTTTTTTCACCTTTTTCTATTTTATTATTTCCAACTGTTTTCCTCTCTTCTCAAAACTTGCAAGGACAGCATCCAGTTCCTCATCGGTATGGGTTGCAGAGTAACTTGTTCTTATCAGGGTTTGCCCTTTGGGAACAGCAGGATAAACCACAGGATTGGTGAAAATACCGTCTTCTTTAAGAAGCTTCCACAGCATAAAAGTCAACTCATCTAACCCGATAATGACCGGGATGATCGGAGTTTCTGTCGGCCCTGTGTTGTACCCCATAGCCTGGAATCCAGGTTTCATCTTCTCTGTTACCTGCCAGAGTCTCTCCCGTCTTTCGGGCTCATTTTCAATGATATCGAGCGTTGCCAGAGCCGTGGCAACGGAGGCAGGAGTTATGCTAGCGCTAAAAATCAGAGAACGGGCAAAATGTTTGATATAAGAGATCACCTTTCTCTTTCCGGCTATAAATCCCCCCAAAGAAGCAAAAGCCTTACTGAAGGTGCCCATCACCAGATCAACCTCGTTTTCAACTCCAAAATGTTCCAGAGTTCCTCTCCCGTTTTTTCCCATGACTCCTATTCCATGGGCATCGTCGACCATAACCCTGGCTTTATACTTCCTGGCAAGTTCCACGATTTCCGGTAAATTTGCCAGATCGCCTTCCATGCTAAAGACTCCATCCACAACGAGAATCTTCCCTGTATTCTCATTCAGGGAGGAAAGTACACTCTCTAAGTCCTTCATGTCATTATGGTTAAAGGTGTGGACTTCCCCGTAAGAAAGCCGGCAGGCATCAACAATGCTGGCATGAATCATCTTATCTGTGATGACTGCCTCCCCTCTGCCAATAAGCGTCGATATTATTCCCTGATTAGTCTGAAAACCAGTGCTGAATGCAAGGACAGCTTCTTTTTTCATGAATTTTGCCAATCTCTCTTCAAGTTCAACATGGATATCTAGAGTACCGTTTAAAAACCTGGAACCGCAAGTCGCAACACCGTATCTGTCAACAGCCTCCCGAGCTGCCTTCATCACCTGAGGGTGATCGATCAGCCCGAGATAATTATTGGATCCAACCATGATCATTTCTTTGCCGTCGACTTTTACTTTATTGCCCTTAACTTCTTGAATAGGCGTGAAATAAGGATACATCCCCATTGCTTTAGCTTGCTCGGCGCGTGTGAAGTCATAACATTTATCGAAAATATCCACTGTCATCTCCTTATTTATAACACCTCTTGACCGCTGCCGGTTTCAAAAAATAATTGGGCCGCTTTTTTCATTGGGCCTCTTTTTTCTTTTGACCATGGCAGGCAATTTTCATAAAATCATAGTAATGAAAGTCCTAATCACAGGAGGAACAGGTTTTATCGGAAGTCATCTTATCGAGTTCTTTCTGAATAAGGGCATCGAAATATTCGCACTTGTCCGAGACGATCGAAATCTAAAATGGCTCAAGGGGCTCAACATCCATCCTTTAAGAGGAGATCTTCTCTCCATTCCTTCGCTCCCTTCTGATATCAACACTGTTATTCATACTGCTGGATTAACCAAAGCTTTTAATGTGGCTGATTATTATACAGTAAATCAACAGGGAACAGCAAGCCTTTTCCAGGCGCTCAGTTCACAAAAGATTTTTCCTGAGAAAATCATTTATCTCAGCAGTCTTGCCGCAGCAGGTCCCTGCATTGACGGGACTCCAATCAGAGAAAGTGACCTTCCTCATCCGATCACACCCTATGGAAAAAGTAAATTGATGGGCGAAATGGAGGCCCTAAAATTCAAAGATGTTTTTCCTCTTGTTATCATGAGAGTTGGTGCTGTCTTCGGCCCGAGAGATAAAGACTTCCTTCAATATTTCAAATGGATAAAACGGGGAATCTTTCCTTCCCTCGGTTCAAAAGAGAGGTTTCTGAGTGTGTGTTATGTCAAGGACCTTTTGAAGGCAATATATTTTTGCATTCAAAAGGAACTGGATAGTGGAGAAATATTCAATATTGCCAACAGGAATCCCTGTAGCTGGCATGAGTTTGGAAAAATCGCAGGTCAGGTGATGGGAAAATCATTAAAGAGGATGAACATTCCCCTGCCCGTGGCTCATCTCGCAGCTTTCCTATCCGAAATAGGAAGCAAGATCAGCAAGACGCCAACTCCTATCAACCGGTATAAGCTTAAAGAAATGAAACAGACACACTGGGTCGCAAACATCGAGAAAGCAGCAGAGAACCTCGCTTTTCACCCTCAATACTCTCTGCAAGAGGCCATTCAGGAAACCGTCGACTGGTACCTTAAACAGGGATGGATGTAGGCCCTTTTTTTTTGCTTTATTTTTATCTGCTCATTTATTATCATTATAATATGAGGTCACAATGAGCACAAAAGCGATCATAACCGGGACAGGCCACTTCGTCCCTCCCAAAGTTGTCACAAACTTCGACTTAGAAAAAATGGTTAACACATCAGATGAGTGGATCCGGCAAAGGTCAGGAATCGAGGAAAGGCACTATGTAGAGTCTGGTATAGGAACTTCGGACCTTGCCTATGAAGCAGCCGTGCGTGCCATAGAGGATGCAAAGATCGACAAATCTGAGATAGATTTTATCATCGCTGCTACCCTTTCTCCAGATCATTATTTTCCCGGGATCGGCGTAATAGTCCAGGCAAAACTTGGCCTTCCCGGAATCGGAGCTCTCGATGTGAGGAATCAGTGCACAGGCTTCGTCTACGCCCTTTCTGTAGCCGACCAGTACATCAAAACTCAAATGTACAAAAAAATTCTTGTCGTTGCAGCCGAAGTTCAATCAACAAACCTGGATTATTCTGATGACGGAAGAGACCTGGCTGTCCTTTTTGGAGACGGAGGTGGAGCAGTTGTCCTTGAAGCCAATGCAAAAAACGAGGATAAAGGCATCCTATCCACCCATCTTTTCTCAGATGGACGGTTTGTTTCCGAATTATGGATGGAGAAGCCGAGCCCGAAAGATAATCCCACGTTTTCCGATGAAATGATTGAAAGCAAAAGCCACTTTCCTAAAATGAAAGGGAGAAACGTCTTCATCAACGCTGTAGATAAAATGCCGGAAGCAGTAAGGACAGGCCTGGAATACAGCAACCTTACCATCGAAGATGTAGACCATCTCATCCCCCATCAAGCCAACGACAGGATTTCTCTAATGGTAGCAAAAATCCTGAAGATTCCGGTCGAAAAAGTGATCAGAAACATAAACCGCATGGGTAACACAACAGCCGCTTCGATCCCTATCGCTCTGGATGAAGCTCTTAAGAGTGGAAAAATTAAGGAAGGCGATATAGTAGTACTCACGGCCTTTGGCTCCGGCTACACGTGGGGTTCGGCAGTAATCAGATTTTAAAGAGAAAACTGAAGAAAGCCAAAGAGTTGCTTTTCTTCATAATTTTATGGTAGGATTGCAGTTTATTATTAAATAATTTATCTAAAATGAACAACTTATCCAAGGATTCGTTTTCGCGGAGGAGAACGTAATGAAGAAAATAATCATTCCAATCGCTGTTATTTTTTTTGCTTTTCTGAGCACTGGTCTGCTTCTTCCCCAGGAGAATGAAGAAGATGCCAAGTTTAAAAAAGTACTGGATAACTACCTCGATGTTTTGTGGAAGTTTTACCCGACAGCCGCTACCATGGCTGGATATCACAAGTATGACAACAAATTAGAGGACCTGGGCAACAAGAAAATCGAGAAACGCCATGATGCTCTCGACGAATTCAACAAAAAATTCGTGGCTGGAGTTGACAGATTCAAGCTAAGTCCCAAGCTTCAGATCGACCACGAAATGATCATCGATGCCCTGGATCTAGAACTCCTCAAACATGAAAATCTTGTTCCCTGGGAATACAATCCTCTTTTCTATAACGACATCTTTTCCAACTGTGTCCGAAGTCTCTTTGTCAAGGGATCCGCTCCACCGGAGCAGAGGGCAAAGAACGCTGCAGACAGACTGAAAGCGCTGCCAAAGTTTATTAAACAAGCTAAAGAAAATCTAAAGACTCCTCCTCTCCTTTTAACAGAAACAGCTATCCAACAATTCTCAGGAATAATGGATTTCTATCAAAGTGAACTTCCTGTCTTGATTGAGCAGGCACCAGAGGCGAACAAATCCAAACTTCAGGCCAATTTGGGGAAAG
>JAGLWV010000089.1 GCA_023133225.1 Candidatus Aminicenantota bacterium
AAAACAATTTTTTAACTAAGGATGAGATATCCTTTGCGTAGCGCTCACAGCATTTTAAAGCTCTCTTGTCTGGCTCTCCGATAGAGACGGGTCCATAATGATCTCCGCTTGACTCTCCTCTAATGACCATCCCGTGGACCAGCATGGCATTTAGAATATTCAGGATGGTCGTCTCATTACCACCACCGACATTGACCGAGGAAGAAAAAGCTCCGCCCACTTTCCCTCTTAGTTTTCCATGAAATTTTATGCTCTCATCCAGAAGTTTCTTTACAGGCCAGGCCATGGACCCGTAATATGTAGGAGATCCAATAAGTATACAGTCGTAATTGAGAAAGTCATCAATGTGTGTATTCTCGATTTTTTTTACGTCAACCTCTAATTTTTCTTCTTTTATGATTTCTGCAATTTTCCTGGCCATACTCTCTGTGTTGCCAGTACGCGAATAATAACAAACAAGCACCTTTGCCATGTTTATTCCTCCTTTTTCTCACCATCTTTTTGCTTTTTCAGGCTCCATTTTTCTAAGATCGAGCCCTCGCTCGAATGCACCTATCCGGTAAAGACATATTTCACGGACTGAGGACGGATGATGCAGGACTTCAGAGAGAGATTGAGCTCCTACCCCCCAGACTCCGCCTCCTCTCACGATGACAACCTTGTAGTCATGCAGGAGTCGTATGAATTCTTCCAGGTCATATGTGGGAGGGATGACCGGAATAACCAGGTAGAAAAAACTCCCCTCTGAATCGACCGGCACAACGCGGTTGCAGGGCTCACTTTCTCCCGGATATGTAAAATGGGATATAGCTTCAGCCTCAGGTATATAACAGTGAATGATAGTCTGGAAGTTGCTCCTTTTATAGATCTCTTTATGAATTCGTAATTCTGGTGAATCAGGTTTTTCAGGAGATAGAGAGATCTCTAAAAGAGGTCCTCCAAGCTCCCGCGGCATCGATGCTTTTGGCGTATAAAGCATAGTTTTGACGCCGCGAACAGAAATGGAACCCGTGTGAAAGGGAGAGAGGCGGGATTCAAAGATCCTTGCTCCAGTTTTTAAAAATTCTCTCACTATCTCTTCTTCATCTGGAAAATCGCAGCATTCATCGCTTTCTATCGTGTATTCACCTGGAGGATAGGAGAAAAAGGAATCCGGATCATGCTGAATCTTATCCCTCAACTCTTTGATATCAAGTCCCAGGCGGCTTACGAGGCGAACAATGTAGCCAGAATTGTTAGCGACACATGCCAGGAAAAAAGCTTCCTGAAGGGATCGTCCCCTCGAAAAAGCGCCGTGTCCCTGAATAACGGTTACTGGATGATGAGCCAGGCGTTTAGGAATTGTGTTCACCATCTCCGGTGATCCGCACGGAACTTCAAACCAGTCTACCGGTAGTGAACCTTTGAGATAGGTATAGCCGAGCGGATCAATCGGAACGAAAGGCGCTGGTTTATTGGGCTTTTCTTCATCATCGAGGGTAGATATGACCAAATCTTTCGTGTGGCAATGCATTGAGGCTGACACATCGATACCTTTGAGGGCAAGAATCCGGGCATGAATGTCTGTCTCGGACGATGCCTTGTAGTATCCAAAATCGGTTTCTGAAGGAGATAAAAAACAAATCTGATCAGGTTCGAGGTCTCCCTTCTGGGAGCCTGTGGCGGTTATGACAATTTTCTCATAGCCATTCTCATCCTTCCACCTCAGAGCCATGTTTCCACTATGGCTGTCCTGGATGTCATAGAGGAGGGATGCTTTCCCTACAGCCTGAAACAGAGCTATGAGTTTTTCGCTTGCCTTCCATTTCTCAGAGGTCATTTTTCTTTCTCGCTGTTTTCAGGCTGACTCTATTCATACGGTAGACATTAAGCTTACTAAATCAGAGCCAGCGAGACAATACTGTTTGCTCCTTTGAGAAAGGAATGTTAATATTATTGAAGATAAATGAA
>JAGLWV010000009.1 GCA_023133225.1 Candidatus Aminicenantota bacterium
ATGAAGAAGATAAAAGGACGATTGATGGTAAAGTCTATGGGCGGAGGTGGTACGCTAATAAATCCAAAAATTACACCTGTGGCAGCGGCTGCTTCAGTACCCGATTCATTAACTAAAACAAAGGCTTTATGAACAACATCGCTAATAAAAAGAAATTGTGTGCCATCTATGCCAGAAAAGTCAGCAACGCCAGCGATAAAAGCATCTGTCATACCCATTCCCTTTAAAGTGCTACTTAGAGAAAAATCTGAATCAAATTCCCATTTCGGCATCTTTAGATTAATATGAGTGGATGAAAGATTTTCTATAATGCTGCTTACCAGAGTTAAATCCAGATTTTCCTCAAACGTTTCAAAGGTTCCTGCATCAGGCACCAGAATAACCATTGCTATTTCATCACCATCATAAAGAAGTTCAATAGCTTTATAGGACTCCCCTTCCACATAGTTGAAGCATTCTGTTTGATTCATCATAGAGGTTGTCACTGAGCTGCCATTTAGCAGCGTAAAAGTGCCAAGGGATGTACTTTGTTCTTCGAATTGGAAAAGCCATGCAGCATTAAAATATATAGCGTTTGTGAGAACCATACGAGTTAATTGCGTGATACTGCCTTCCGGGAGCAAATCCTTGATTCTTTCCCCTGTTTGTTGACTGATCCAATCGTTTATTGTTTGCCGTGCATTTTCAGTCTCATTAATGAAATCGACTAGATTCAAACCGGCGCCATAATTCTCAGCAAGGATATCCAGGAAAGAGGATAAGAAATTGTAATCCACCTGTCCCCAAATATCGTTTACAATATTTAATCGAAATGGCTCACCATCCATGCCTTGTGCATTTTCTCCGCGACTCATAAGCTCCAGGTCGAGGTAGTTGAAAGCTGGATGAAAATCCTCTTCAGGCAGGATAAAATGGAGCACCTCTTTCATTTGTTGCTCTGTATTATTTTCAGCACCAGCATATGCCATTGCTAGCGCAAGGGAAATGCTATATGGAGAATAAAAGCAATTTCCGTATTTTTCTTCCTTCAAAAGCTGATACAGCGAAAAAGCAAAAGTAGAATTACCAGCTACTAATTCCTTTAAAGTTGCTTGCTCCACATCCAGATCCATGATCCGCAGTAGATCAGATTTCACTACATCAAGCTCAATTTCAATCGCAGGTTCATCTTCAATCGCAGGTTCATATTTATCACAAGTGAACAAGCATAAGCTAGCAAGAAGAAACAATACGATTAAAAGCATTCTTGTAGCTCGTCTCATAACCCTTCCTCTTATCAAATATTATATTTATTTTCTGTTTTATTTCAATGCAAAAGTTATGCCAATTCAAACTAAGGGGAGCCAAAATACCAGCTGTGCCTAAAATAGGACAATTGTCCTCTCTTACCAAAGAATGCCGTAAAGCCCCTTGCTTCAGCAAGGGGGATATAAGGCATTTGATTTCTCTTGATGTTTTTCATCTTATTTGTTAAATTATTATTGGTACCGGCTTTTGTATTTGGAGAACAGTACCGTCGGACAGATGGGATGTTAAGCCTGTGGAGTTGGGACGTTGGTTCTGACCGTGAAACAGGAAACCCAATCCGTGAGGATGGGGAATCCCCCGCATTAATGCGTGGGGAGTTGTCAAAGCACCTTGAGTATTTAACCTTAAAGTATGCTACAATGTATATGATTCTCTTTTGCCGGCTGGAGAGAATTCCCACCTTTTTGGTTCCCATCAACCCCCCTTTTGCTGACATCAGCCGGCATGCAAAAGTCTAATAAACTTTTTCCGATGTCACACACACAAAAATTGTTGAAAACGGCTGAAGTTATGGTATTAGAATTGAAAAGAAAACAAGGTTTACTGGGGAAAATAAGTGGCGCGCCTGGCAGGAATCGAACTTTCGGCCAACGGATCCGGAGTCCGTCGGCCTTCTTTAGTATTTACACAGCTAATTTGGATAATTGCTGAATCAAGGGAGCGATACTTGTTTGTCTTAAAAAAGTTCGAAAATCGTATACTAGCCCACCTCTTCAAGCCAGCCACCTTCTTCTTTGCATTGTCAACCTCAAGGAGGCCAAGGAATTGAATCAGCTATTAAATTCAGATCAGATGACTATTATCAAACCACAGTATATTCTAATTTTAGGCTTAAATTATTTTTCTATTCAAGATGAGCTGAGATTTCGATTATCCTAGGAGGAAAATCCCGGCTTTTTTCTAAATCAACAGGCATAAAATTAAAAATGTAGACAGCTTTTAGTTCGGTTTGTTTAACGTTGCCCGGGGCCTCCTTATAACCCCATGTCCAATCTTCAATTCTATAAGCTTCTTTCTCCTTTATCATCGCTATTGCCTCTTTAAGAGCCTGTTGTTGAGTCTTTGCCTTGGTAGTTCTTTTTATGCTTTTAATCTTCCTCCAGACTTTTGTAGCATTGAAGACTGACCCGTCGTTATTCAATTGAATGGATATCACCCCACCCTCTCCCACAAAATTAACCATTTTATCTTCTATAGTGATCACTCTTTTAAAAGTTACCAAAGCATTCTTTTGAAATCTTACCAGGTCAGAAAGTTTGCCTTCTTTTGGTACTCTGTCAATTACCATTCGTGAGCCAATCGGTTTGGATATTTCTTTTTCCATCCAATCTTGTTCGTTGATAAAATATTTGGCATACTGCATATATTTCTCTTCATCAGGAAGCTTGAGCTTCTCATCAAAACGACGCTCTCCGGATACATACACTGCACCAGAAAGAAGATTGATTTTCACTTTTGAATTACGCCCTTTTACTTTCTCCATGGAATACATCCAATTATCTTCTTTTTTGAACTTCATCTTGCGATATGCATCAGGTATGGGTGGTGGAATCATCTCATAGATCGGTAAATATTCAGGAATTTCTAATACAACGAGAGGGGGTGCGGTAGTAGCAAAATTAGATAGATATTGAATATGAAAATACTTCCCTGATGGATTCGGTTTATTAGTAAAAGTTTGGTCAAAAAGTGGTGTTCCGCTAACAAACAATCCTCCAGTTGTAATACAGAGAGGAGTGTTCCATTCATAACGGTGGAGTCCGTCGATGAATGAATCCGCAACATCATATCCCTTGTTGTTATAGTTATCCCAAATTTTGTTCGTTTCAGTTTCATGGCAATAAGCTAATGTTGACGAACCACATGCCATGCGTAGATTAGGATGAAGAATTGGTCCCCATCGCTCATATACATTTCGCATGTTATCAGAATCAGACGATCCATCAAAATTCTCGGGACAGGCATAATGGCGAGCTACTCCAGTACAGTTTTTTGGTCCATGTGCAAACACCTTACAAGAACACTGCCAATAATATCTTAGCGTTCCATCATTTAAGCCGACACAATTTCCGATTCTCATGTTTGTCAAGCTTGCATCATTACCGAGAGTAGAAAATTCAGTAGGCTCGCCATGGCCTGCGTAGAAAAATAACATGGGTTTATCAATACCGTTTGTCGAATCATCATCTTTGCCACCAGCATTTACGCTTCTGTCATAATAATAAATATTCGTGTTTGTAAGACCAACATGCATATGCGTCTTTACCCATGTATCTGGACAATGGTTCGCTGCAGTGTTTGTTCCATTCATGTCTTGACCAGCAAGAAATTCTTCTGCTGTGTCAATGTGCCAATCTGTATTACCATGTGCTGTTTTGACTGAATCTAACCTTGGATTTTTTGGACAACATGCTATCATCCAGAGCAAAAATGCAAAACATAAAAAACATAAAAAAACTTTTTTCATTGAACCCTCCTTGAATTATTTCCTAATTTATATATTCTTTATTTTTTACTAATTTGCAATCTCTCCCTATCTTGGTATTACATCCTTATTTATTAGGCATAACTATGCATTTCTTTTAATTCGCTATGATGGTCGTTGAAGAAACGCATTCTCTTTTGTTCTACACAGACAATCTAACCTTTTTCTGAGTAAAATATTAACTCCCCCAAAAGAGTTGCTTCTATTACTATACTTACTGCTAATATATATACTATTAATAATTTATTTGTCAAGTTAAAATGGAATTGGAATTGGGCTTGCCTCCCGCTAACTAAAAGTAATTGAAAATAAGAATAGACTTATCTCTATGTGCCACACATGTGACAAAATTGACTGAAAAGCGTTGAAACTATGGTATTGCAGTTGAAAGCGTTTAAAAGACAATATCAAAGAAATATCAGGGATAAGACATGCCGGAGGAGGGAGTCGAATCCTCACGGGATTATGTACCCGCTTTGATAAAATCTAGCCTTCCAAATGGACCAAAATCCCAAGAGCAAATTAAATTTGTATTTTTCTGGTTAGTACATATAGTGGGGTGTTCGCTTAAAGATTTTTTTGGATAGAACTTGAGTGCCACTATAGATTTTTAAGTCTGGCGTAACCAAGAAGTTATGGCGAATAAGGTGTTTTTTTTCGTGCATCCAGCCATAAACGGAGAAGAACTCAAGATTCCAACCATCAATGACCTTTGTAATGGAAGGAGCAGTAAATTGTCTTCGACACTTCTCCCATTCTTTGAGGTTAAGCTTGTAATAATCACCATAATGAGCCAGGTGGTCCTCTGACCTAAGAACTCCGTGATCTTTATTACGATTTCTGCCCAGGGATTCTGCAAAGAAAGAAGCCAAAACAAATGGATCGTATTTATCCAAGGGGCGACCTTCATCTCGCAATATTCCCGCAACTTCCTCTTGTTTATGGTGCAGGTAACGAAGCCCGTTAGATCCAAGTGCGAAAAGACCAGCAGTATCATTTAGGGAGGGAAGCAGGAAAGCCTCGAGTTCACAAAGATGTGCCCATACCCAAAATAGGCACGAGGAAGTAAAGGATCCTTGATCATCGTAGCGGTATATAATAAACACCTCGTATTTTCCTCCCGGAGACAAATTCGGAAAGTTCTCACGCAAGAATTGCTCAAGTAAAAGAGGCGTCTCCCCACGTTTGATCTGTGCGATCCAATCATCCACAGTCTGGAATACATCCGTCATGGCCTTGACATGCCTCCTCTCGCTAACTCCATAATAATCTGACACATTTCTACCAAGTTAGAGTATATAATCAGTTCTTCTTTGGGAGTCTTGCGAGTCTCGGCAACAGGGATTTCCCTTGAGGATGGAAAGGGTATAGCGTACTTTCTGCAATAAAGAGTATCGTCTGGATTATCGAAATGACATCTAGGGCAATCTATTCCCATTGTTCCCTCCGCTTAGCTGGCAAAAAGATATCAATTAGTAAGAGATGTGTCAAGTTGGAGGCATTGATTGTTCAATACACAAATTGTGACCAAATTGTGACTGTCTGAGATATACTTTAGTATAATTAGGTATACCTCCAGATACCTACAGATAATTTGTAAATTGTTGATAAGATTGGCTATTACTTTGTTTTCAGAAAGTTAGGTGAATCCCTTAAATTGGATCCGGAGTCCGTCGCTCTATAAAGCAGACTTCTCCCTGTGTCATCTTTTTGTCACCAGAATTGCTTAAGATCGCCTAATTTTTGCAAAGGCTGCTTAAAGGAAATATGATTAAAATATATTATTTTAAAGGGAATACACGGTGCCAGACGGACAGTCATGCTGTCATTTTTATACAACAAGAATCTGAGATTTTCGGATTAACTTCTTTCATTGTGTCCAAAGTGAATCCACAATTCTATACTTTACTAAATAGGGGAGATAGTCTTCATCATATTCAGATGTATAGAGAAAATTACCATCTATTTTCAGTATGCGACCCTTGATATTAATAAAAAAGCTGTCCAGAAACCTTCCTTCCGAGTCATATAAATCAAACAAAGATCCTTTTTCTTTATTCTCAATAGAGGTTTTTATCCAAAGATAACCACGGTCACAAAGCAAATCTTTAATATCGGGCTCGAATTTCTTCTTAGGAGCATTATATTTTGAGATGAATTTTTTCTCCGAATCTCGCAATTCGTGTCTTACGCTAGGATATTTCCTTTTGAACCTTGTTGTGATTTTACCTGTTTTTAAATCAAGAATCGCAATCAGATACTCCCGAGAAGAACAGACATAAAGCTTATTATCCTCAATCACTGAGATAAACGGATCCCAGGACATCATACCGCCACCTTGAGCACTAGAGATAATAAATTCCTTGTGCAAGAAAGTGTAAAAGTCTTTTTCAATTTCTCCATCTTTAGAGATAAAAACAATGATCATTCTTATATCATAGAGACGAGATTTTTTTCGCTCACTTGGTCTAACTTTACGCACAAATACAAGCCAGTCTTTAAAAGAGCCGATAAGTGCTTTGGATGAGCCTGGCTTGGTTTTATATTCTTTAACAAATTTTCCATCAGGGGAAAACTTCGGAAGATGCATCCTCTGGCTAGAGTGCCAGACATCCCGTAGGTAGATATTGCCGGATTTATCGATTTGAAGTTCATTTGCGCCGTTATAATAATAATTTTCTCCTTCACCATCTATTCGCATTACTTCCTTAAGCGTTAAGATCCGCCCAGGCTTCTTATTTAATGGTGTTTTAGGATTGTCGATTATCTGCTGTGCATGAGCAGAAACCAGGCCAAAAATTAAATATAGAATGAAAGCTTTCTTCATTGTCCCTCCTTTTATCTGATCCCAGTTTTTAATTTTGAAGCGTTTTTTCCTCTAATTCCTTCCAGACTAGCCTGTACCTCTTCACAACACTAAATCCGGTTTCCTCATTCGTTTCCATCAAGTACATTTTTTCCTTGAGAATTATAGCCGGATCTTTATCCAGCCAGACTTTGGCCTCGTAAGAACCATCCGCACTAAAGATATCGTAAGCCTTAAGGACCTGGTCCTCTTCTTCTTTCTTTTCAAAAGTCTCAACCCAAAGATTTCCCCTGTCATCGATGAGCATTCGTGTGGTTATGGTTTTTACCTTTGGCGTCGACATCGCTTCAACAGCTTTTCTCATTTTTGAACCCTCTTTGTATCTCGCCAAGTATTCCTGGGCGTCTTGACGTGTAAATGGAACCGGTTCATAGGGCCTCTCAATCTTCCTTATGACTTTTCCGGTCCTGTCATAAACTTCGATAATGTACTCATTATTTACCATATGATACAGTTGCTGACGTTCCAAATCACCGGCAAAAATGGACATAGGAGGATAAGGTGGAGCCAGTAAAACAGCAGCTCTTCCAATCGTATAAATTCTTGTCTTTTCATCTTTAAACTCACCAAAAGAGTTGATCTCACTGCCTGCAAAATCATACTCCCTGATAAAAAGCTTCCGGTCTTCCAGAGGATTGTTTTTCCCTCCAAATGTGTATTTTCTGAGAATTAAAGAAGAATTTGTTGCGAGATAAAGGAGGCCGAGGCTCTCTTCCCACTTAAAACTCTCGAGAAACTTCCCAGAAGAATCAAAGAGACTCGTCCTTTTCTGTCTCGAATCCATGACTAAAAATCTTCCATCTGGCAAAAAGGCCTGGTGGCCAATAGACTGGAATTCTCCGGGCCCCTGTCCCCGGCGTCCGATTGTCAGCTTATATTTACCATTTGGATCAAAAACTTTAATCGCATTGTCTTGAATATCTGTAATGTATATATTTTCATTCGGACCGACAACAAAACTCCTGGGTCGGAAAAGGATAATATTTACCTCGTCGTCCTCCGGGTCAATGGCAAGTTCCTCTTCGAAAGAAAGCGTTCTCTTTGGATAGAGAGGTGTTTTAGTATTATAGATATACTCAATGCCATCAATTATCTCCCTTCTCGCTTCCACACCGGGTTTGGCTTTACAGGCCGAGAAGATGAGAATAAAAATCAATAAAAGATATAGTTGTTTTTTCATTGAATTCCCTCCGAATCTTCTATCCTTTGCTTCTAATTACGACTATAAAATAGAGAAGAATTCCCTTTTCGGCGGCTCTGGCTGAGTGGGCATCTTTCTTCCCATTTACCCTTCAAATTATCATGATAATTATAAATCTCGACTCAAAAAGATGTCAAGGAGGGATTGAGAGCGTGGGATATGTCCCTGAAGCTGTTCAAGGCGCCCAAAGGCCCGGAAATTACGTAGACATCTCCTTATGGGAAAAGAAAAGAATCATGAAATATATCCGGCCCAGGTCTCAACCGCCATCAAGAAACGGGCCAATTCGCTCCAGAAATGGAGAATCACTGAAAAGAAAGAAGTTAGCGTAATGACCTCTACAGATCGCAGATCAGAACCGTCAACTTCCGTTGACGCTCAGAATCACCAGGAATTATCAGCCCAGCGGCTTTCGCATATCGCTTGGATTTAAATTCTCCATACAGTGATTTATACAAATACGCTTTGCCGAGAATAGCCCGTGCAGTCATACCAGATTGCCCTCACCATATCATTCAGCTTGGGAATCGCTGTCAAAATGAAACATGAGATCTTCGGTTATAGATTGAACTAGCGGTTATTTCTAATTTTCATACTAGTGAAAAAAAGCCTTGACTATTTTCTATCATTATATAAAATAGTCTTATGGCTATAACTCATATACTGGAGCAGTGGGCACTCGATGAACTATTCCTCCACAGCAGGATGTCCTTCATTTGTGGTCCTCGTCAAATAGGAAAGACCACACTTGCTCAGAGCCATCTGAAAAGAATCGAGCAGAGTCACAGCTATCATAATTGGGACAGCATCACTCTAAAACAGCAATTTGCATCAAATCCTCTTTTCTTCCTTGAAAATATGGCCTCTCCAGTGTTTCCTGAAACAAGCCTTCCAGAAGGGAGTCGTAAGTGGGTGGTCTTTGATGAAATCCACAAATACCCAAAATGGAAAAACATCCTTAAGAGTTACTATGATGAATGGAAAAAGAGCATTAATTTCGTCATCACGGGAAGTGCTCGCCTCGATTATCTTCGTCGGTCAGGTGATAGCCTTGTCGGCAGGTATTTTTTATTCAAAATGAATCCTCTACATCCCCATGATTTAACCGGTTTTTTTCTGGATCGAGAAACAATCTGGCATCCCAAAATCCCTCAGATTCCCTTCAGCGAGCCGAATAAAACTTTTCAAGACGCCACAAATCTTCTCTATGATCTCACAGGATTCCCTGAGCCTGTGAGCGTGGGTAAAAAAGATTTTTATGAGCGATGGAAAAACAACCATATTTCCTTGATTACAAGTGAGGATGTTCGGGATCTTTCGAAAATATCAAATGTTCAGAAGCTCCAGACGCTCCTATTTCTCCTGCCTGAACGAGTGGGAGCTCCCTTAAGTCTGAACAATCTGAAAAATGTACTGGAATGTGCTCATGCCTCTGTCAAGAATTGGCTTGAGGCTTTAAAAAAAGTCTATCTAGTATTTGATGTTGCGCCCTTCACAGCCCGGCTAAAAAGATCGGTTCTCAAGGAGCAAAAATTCTATTTTTGGGATTGGGGGCTTCTTGAAAACAAGGGAAAGAGGTTTGAAAATTTCATCGCTGTTCAGCTCAAAAGAGCTGTATCCGCCTGGAATGAATGGGGAAAAGGAGATTACCGTTTGATGTATGTCCGGACCAAAGACGGGCGAGAGGTTGACTTTGTGGTAACAGAAAAGAATATACCTTATCTCCTCGTTGAATGCAAAAAAGACGAAAAGCAGTTGGCCTCCAATCTAAGGTATTTTAAGGAGAGGATCGAGGTTCCTTTCGCATTTCAGGTGATTGAGTCGCCTCACTTTCTTAAACAGGTCGGAAAGGGAATTTTCATTCTCGGCCTGGATCGTTTTTTACAGATATTACCTTGATTATCTAAAACTATATTTTTCCAGAAGGAGATGTTCCTCAAAATATCTTCTGGCAGCTTCGAGAATGTACTGGCCGTTTCCACGTAATGAATGGTCCTGCTCCGGGATAACGATCAGGTCAAAGGATTTTTCGGCCTTTATAAAGGCATCTACCATTTTCATGTTGGCTGTAAAAGGGGCATTGACATCGCTTGTTCCGGCGATTAGGAGTAGTTTTCCCTTTAGACGTTAGGCCAAGCGGATGTTTGAGGCATACTCATAGCCCGCTCTGTTGTCTTGCGGCAGACCCATGTAGCGTTCGATCCCTTTTGCATGGTCGTAAAGGTCGACAACCGAGTAGTAGGCGATCCCGACAAGGGAAGAATTTCCTTTTCGGCGGCTCTGGCTGAGTGAGCATCTTTGTTCCCATTTACCCTTCAAATCATCGTGAGAATTATAAATCTCGACTCAAAAAGATGTCAAGGAGGGATTGAGAGCGTGGGATATGTCCCTGAAGCTGTTCAAGGCGCCCAAAGGCCCGGAAATTACGTAGACATCTCCTTATGGGAAAAGAAAAGAATCATGAAATATATTCGGCCCAGGTTTCAACCACTATCAAAACCGGGGAGATTATAGACTAATCGGGATGAGCACAGCAGGGTGCCCCGACGAAAAAAGTCTCCCCTTGATTGATATCAAATTCAATTATTTTCTTTAACAGGCTTATGGTATTTTTTCTCTCCCCAGGGTGACCACATTCCATAGCTTTCATCATGAATCCGGCATTTGCCTTCGGATGTCCATTTGAAGCCGTAGTTGTATCCGAACCATAAGTATTTATCTCCACCTCCATTTTCAGTGGTGATAATATAACGAGCAGCGACATTTCCGATTCCGAGCACTTTTCTGCCCGGTAAATCCGTGTCTCCCTTGTTGGCATCAAAAGGAATCCAGCCATAGGGCGGGAGGTAAACCTCTGTCCATCTGTGATAGACATCGTCGAAGCTGGCATCGTCCCCTCGGCGGCTAACTGCTCCAACATAGCGGATAGGAACACCAAGTGTGCGGCATAGAGCTATCATAGAATAGGAGTATTCAGAACATGAAGCTGTGCCTCTTTTTAGCACAGTTGGGGCAGGATTCCACCCGCCGAGTGGTTTAAGGTTGTAACTCAGGTGCTTTCCAAGGTAATCATAGATACGCCGTGCAATCCAGTAAGGATTTTTTTCCTTTCCGGCGATCTTACGAGCAAGTTCCTTTATATAAAGATCCTGAATGCGATATTTGTCTCCATCCTGAGTGTATTTTTTTCTAATTTCTTCAGGTATGTCTTTCAGGGTTCCAATTTTATCAGGATAAATAAAATATTCTGAGGAATATATTTTTGCTTTAACTTTCCAGCCTGGCTTGACAACAGAAAAGCCTTTTAAGTCCTTGAAATGAAAATGAGCGATTTTCTGTCCCCAGCTGTCTTCAATAACTTTGTCTGGTTTTGGCTCAAACTGGACAGGCCCGAGAAGAGTTTGGTTGTCTCGACTTTCAGGGATAGGAAGGTATATGTCTAGAGTTTTTACTGTCCCAGGTCCATAGTTTCGGAATTCTTTTATAAAATGAAGGGACATCTGGCGCTCATCCCATTTGGATAAAACATCTTTACAAAAGACTTTTATCTTGTATATCTCGTCATTTTCGTAATCCACATTCCAGAGAACATCATTTCCCCATGCAAGGCCATAGGCAAAAGGGCCATAGGCACGCAGAGAAGAAAGACAGAGCCCGTCAGAAGGATTGACCAGATAAATCCTGTCTTCACTTCGGTCTGTGACCCATAAATATTTGCCATCAAAGGTCAGGCCGGCTGGTTCCCGGGCTGGGGAAGGAAAATTTTGGACCATCATCCCATCCTCCGGAGAGACTTTAATCAGGATATCGTTCCTGTGGTCAATGACCCAGATATATTTTCCATCGTATGCAAGATCGCGGGGATTTGAGCTGTTTGATTCTAAGATTGAAATAGCCCTTCCTGATTCTGGATCCAGGCGGTACACGAGTCTCTCCCCGGAATCTATATGCCAGAGGCAATTTCCATCCCAGGCAAGACCTTCCGGATGGTGGCCAGGGGAATCGAAGCTTTTAAGAATTTTTCCGCTTTCAGGGTTTATTTTGTAAATTTTATCTGTGAAATTATCAGCAAGCCAAAGGTTCTGTCCGTCAAAAGCTAAGCCTGTTGGGCACGGTCCGGGCGTTTTTATTATTTTTAAGATGTCTCCAACTTTTGCCCAGGATAAAGGCGAAAAAAGAAATAAAATGCAGATAAATAAGCTAATTTTTTTCATGGAAATCTCCTGTTCGTTCTTATAATTTTCTTTAATTATAGAATAAAACAGTATTGTTAGCAAAGAAATCGGAGGCGGGAGCGAAAAGGAATTTATTATACGATTAAAAGTCAAATCCGCCTTGATTTTTTCTCAGTGCTGCTATAATTTAAATCTAAATACTTATTCATTTCAAAAGGAGGTTATTGCCATGATACGTCGAAACATAATTTTCTTATTAGTCACCCTATTGGCTTTTCTGGTAAGCCCGCAGTGGGCCCAGGATGATTGCTCCAGTTTCTTAGTCACAAAAGGAGCCTCAAAGGACGGCTCTGTAATGATCACCTACACATGTGATGGAGAATTTCTTCCCCACCTTGAGTATATTCCTGCCCAGGACCATAAGCCTGACGAGTATATCGAGATCAGGGGCCGCGGTGACAGGCTCAGGGGAAAAATCAAACAGGTGCCGCATACGTATGCTGTCGTCGGATTAATGAACGAGCACCAGTTGGCCATCGGAGAAACCACGTTTGGAGGACGCAGGGAACTGAGAAATCCGGATGGTCTGCTCCATTATTCTACGTTGATGACTCTCGCCTTGCAGCGGGCTAAAACCGCGAGAGAAGCCATTAAGGTCATGGCTGCTCTGGTCGAAGAATATGGGTATGCCAGCAGCGGCGAGTCCTTCTCTATCGCGGATACCGAAGAAGCTTGGATCATGGAAATGATTGGCCCTGGCCCTGGCGGCAAGGGCGCTCATTGGGTGGCGCTGCGGATTCCCGACGGGTATATATGCGCCCATGCCAACATGAGCCGTATTGGGGAATTTCCCCTGGATGATCCCAAGAACTGCCTGTATTCGGACCGTGTCGTTTCTTTTGCCGAGCAAAAAGGATATTATGATGAGAAATCCGGTAAGTCATTCAGTTTTCGTTATGCCTACGATCCACCCGAGCCGTCGTCCTTACGGACATGTGCTGCTCGGGTTTGGAGCATGTTTCGCCGCAGCGCACCTTCGTTAAATTTATCCCCAGACTTCCAGCGCGGCGTGGAAGGGGCCAAACCTTATCCCCTCTGGATTAAGCCTGATAAGAAGCTTTCACTGCATGATGTGATGAATATTATGCGCGATCACTATGAAGGAACACCCTTTGATATGACAAAAGGTGTAGATGCCGGCCCCTTTGGCAGTCCTCTCCGTTGCCGGGGACTCACCTGGAAAGTGGATGAAATCGAATACAGCTGGGAACGTCCTATTTCCACTCAGCAAACAGCTTTCTCCTTTATCTCGCAATCCAGGGGGTGGCTGCCCGATCCCATCGGAGGTGTGTATTGGTACGGATGGGACGACACTTATACCACCTGCTATGTGCCGTTGTACTGTTGCATTAACGATATCCCGAAGTCTTTTGCTCAAGGAGATCTACAAAGATTTTCATGGGATTCTGCTTGGTGGGTGTTCAATTTTGTGGCGAATTTAGCCAATTTGAAATATTCCTACATGGTCAAGGATATCCAAAAGGTCCAATCCGCGCTGGAAATTCAGTTTATTTCCCTTCAGCCCGCGATAGAAAAAGCAGCACTCGATTTGTACGAAAAAAATCCGGAGCTTCTCGTTCAGTTTTTGACGAACTATTCAGTTTCCCAGGGAGACATGGTGGTGAAACGATGGATTGAACTCGGTGAATTTCTGATCACTAAATATAATGATGGATACGTCAAGGATGACAGAGGCCGTCCTCGTGGCCTGGGCTATCCCTCCGAGTGGTTGAGAACCGTGCTGGAATTGAAGCCACAGCAATTTAAGCTGCCGGAATGGGGTAATGAACGCAAGAAATAACCATGAAAGCACATTTATGTATCATTTTCCTCATCATTCTTGGATTAACCTGTTCGGTAACTTCTAACCAGGTAAAGTCCCTTTCAGGAACCATCCTTTATGAAGGTACATATCAGGGGCCAGTTAAAGTTCTATTATACAGGCTCCATGAATCTTCTGAAGGGAAAGTTCGAAGGTTATCCAAACGGGATATTTACGGAGCCGAAGATCCTTATAAAATTCTTATTCTTGAGAGACCTGGATCTTATAACTTTTCTCACCTTCCACCCAAACATTATTCTGTATTGGCCTTCATGGATGTGGATAAAGATGACCGGCTGGATTTCAGTCCTTCAGAACCGTTCGGATGGTATGCTTCCCAATCAGGAGGAACATACTCCCTGGTGGATCTCACAGAATCAGATCAAAAAAATGTGGACTGCCTTCTCCGCACTCCCGCTCATTTTCCCAGAGAGGATAAACGAATCGAGCATGGAGCTCTCCGGTGGATCCACGGCCTTCCCGTGCTCCAGCTCTGGGGGACAGCCAGAGAGCGTGGATATGCTCACGGCTATTTGGTTGGAAAACAAATCATTGATTTTTTCGAATTCTACATCATCGAGGACGCCTGGCATTCCGCCAAACGTTATGAGGAGATCTTTGTTCCTTTCTTGGAAGATCATCTGAATTGTCCTCCTGAATTCCTCCAGGAATGCGATGCGGTGGTCAAGGGGATGAAAGATTCGGGAATCGATACGAGAGTCAAGTCATTGGAGCGGGAGTTCAACCGGACTGACCTTTTGGCCATCAATGCCTATATCGAAAGGCGGGCTGCTTTTCCGGTTTCCCAGCCCTCCTCCTGTACCCAATTTGCTTTTTGGGGGTCCTTGACTCAAGACAGCCCACAGAAAGGAGGATTAATCGCAGCTCGAAACATGGACGGGGAGTGTGATGTTCGCAAAGTCACAGTCAGTCATTTTCTCCTTTTTGCCGTGGATCCGGCTGAGCCAGGATATAAGCGCTGGTTTTCGGCGATGTGGCCTGGATTTGTGGGTACAATTTCCGGGATCAATGAGGAAGGGCTTTACAGCATGGAAAATGCCGGGGGCACAGGACCAGGACCTGTGAAGGGAAATATAGTTCCTTGTTCCTGGGTTCAGAGAGACATACTAGAAAGAGGAGGAAGTGAAGTCACTCCTGAGAAGATCCTCAACAGGATGGAACAATTCAAATGCGAAGGTGGAGGTGTTACCGCACCCGGCTCTATCATTCTCTGGGCTGTTCCCTACAACAATCAAGAAGTTCCGGCTTTTGTTTATGAAGGAGACCGATTCGGCGGGGCTATGCGGATTCCATCCCAAGTCAGACCCTTCCACTCCCAAAACATCATGGCCTCCAACCATCATAAAGTCTATGGCTATGATCCCGATCACCCTGGCCTTTCCTTCGGAAAATCTGTCTCTTTCTCCTCTCGCTGGCGCTATGAGACAGGCATGAACGAACTGGAAGCATGGTCACGTACAGGGAAAGCTTTAGGACTTTCGGAGGCTAAGCGGCTGCTGCAGATTGTCTCCCATGGAAGTACCGAATATTCGGTAATTTTCTTGGCAAACCAGATGAAAATTCTGGTTGCTGTGGACGACCTGAAAACCGATATGTGGGATGCCCCCTATTTATCCTGGAGGGAATACCAATTCGAGGAGCTTTTTGCCCGCTGACTAGCCGGGAAACGGTCACAAGAGTAATTTAATCAACCATAAACTTGGATTTCTTTGTCTAAACGATCAGCCAGTTTATCCTCAGCTACATCCAAATCAAAATCTACCTGTAAACCCAACCAGAACTGAGGAGACATCTTGAAATACCTGGCAAGGCGTAAACAAGTATTACCTGGAACATAAAGCATGGAATAATTTGGTCATTAATCATTGACCAAAAATAGTCATTAACCATTGACTAAATTTATAAATTATTGTATAAACTAATATTATGTTTGATGAACTGGATATCCACAACCAATTTAAAGAATCAATAACAAGATTTAAAAAGCATGATCCTCATTTAAAAAAACTGACTGTTATTCCTCTAATTTATCGTTCGTTGCTACTGGATGAGCCAGTTTTTAATAATCCGGGGATTTATTTGATCACCGGCGGAAGACAAATAGGAAAGACAACATTCCTCAAACAATTGATATTAAATCTTCTAATAAAAAGAAAGCTGGATTCGAAAGATATTCTTTTCCTTTCAGGTGAGATTATTGACAGCCATTACATATTGAGAAGAATTATTTCCCGGTTCTGTGATGGGTCTTCTTCACATAAATATCTGTTTATAGACGAAGTAAATTATATTTCGGACTGGGATAAATCAATAAAATATCTGGTTGATTCCGGAATCTTGGATCAAATATCTGTAATTTTGACAGGTTCCGACAGTCGAATAATCCGAACCGCAATGAAAAGATTCGCGGGAAGAAGAGGGAAAGCGGACAAAATTGATTTTATATTTTCTCCTTTGACCTTCAAAGATTTTGTGTGCTTAAAAAATAAAGGTTTGAAACCTCTATGTAAAAAAATTATATCAACCCCCCTTTCAGAGCAGCTGACAGAGTACAATATTAAACATAAAGAATTGACAGTTCTTTTTTATGAATATTTGCTGCATGGCGGCTATTTGCCTGCGATCAATGAATATGCAATGGAAAAAACAATTTCTAAAGCAACAATGAATACCTATATTCATTGGATAATCGGAGATATCCTAAAATATAATAAGAGTGAAAATTATCTTTTTGAGATATTTAGAGGGATCAAGGCTACCTACAATACGCCAATATCCTGGAATAACCTGAGCAGGTATCTTTCAATTGAACATCATAAAACAATATCCAACTACTGTGACATTTTGGTTTCTATCCATGTCCTTCACATTCAACAGGCAATCATTGAGCATAAACTGATCGGGGCGCCTAAAAAAAATAGAAAAATATATTTTAGAGATCCTTTTATAGATCATACCATCACAAACTATTTAAACCCGGATTTTACGATCGGCCAGATCAAACATAACCTGGAAAACAATGAATTTGCCTCCCAATATGTTGAAGCTGTAACAGTTGATCATTGTAAAAGATGGAGTCCAACCTATTACATAAAGGGAAAAAAGGGTGAAGTAGATATTGTAATGGTCCAGGGAAATAAAATGTACCCCGTTGAAGTAAAATGGACTGACCGGATCCGCATTGAAAGCCTGAAACAAATACAGAATTACAAAAACGGTATCATCCTGACTCCCAAGGCCGAGATCAGGAGAATAAACAACAATATCTCTTTGCCTCTTGTCCGTTTCCTTATTCACATTAGCGCCGAACAGCTTATTATATGAGGCCTTTTGAGGAGCCAATGTCCAAAAACAAAGCCATTCTCACTTTAATACTGTTCTTCATCCTGGGGGGCTCTGCAGCCTTTTCTCAGGAAAAAACACCTCTTCCAGAGCAACGCAAGGACAAATTGGTTCTCCAGCGAGTAAATGGCCCTGTCACTCTCGACGGGCTCAGCAATGAGGATGCCTGGAAGGGGATCGATCCCCTTCCTTTAGTGATGCAGATGCCGAATCCAGGAAATCCTCCCTCTGAAAAAACAGTCGCCTTGATAGCCTTCGACGATGATTATCTCTATCTGGCTGGACGACTCTATGACAGCGA
>JAGLWV010000090.1 GCA_023133225.1 Candidatus Aminicenantota bacterium
TTTTATGAATAAGTCAGGTTAATAAGAGAGGAGCGAATGAAGACGTTTACAGGATCATTATTAATCGTAGTCGTAGGTATCTGTTTTTTTACACTATTACCGGCTCAGGAGCAGGATCGATTGAGAGATATTTTGATAGAAGAAGTGCTTTCGCTCGAGGGCCTCGAGGGCAATACATTTCTTCAAAAGGCAGGTATGACAACTGACGGTGAAGGAAATATCTATATAACCGATGCAAAGGATTACTCGATAAAAAAGTTTAATAAATTTGGGCAGTTGATAAAAACGATTGGAAAAATGGGAGAAAAGCCTGGAGAATTTCAATGTCCAAGCCTGATTGAATATTTCAGCGGTAAACTCTACGTATCGGAGAGTTTTAAACCGGGAATTCAGGTGTTTGATAAGGATTTGAATTTCGAGGTGAAGATTCCGATCCGGTTTTCAGTGACAGATTTAAAAGTCATTTCTAATGTAGAATTTTTTGTTTCAGCCTTAGCCTTTGATAGGACAGAAGAGGGAGATTTTAACTTCTGTCTGTATATATTTGATCCCGAAGAAGAGAAAGAAGATAAAAAAGATAAATTTATAAATGAAAAAGATAAAGTAATATATAATATCGCAGAAAATTTTACCATAATGAACATGGTAAATTTTGAGATTGAAAGAGACAGTAATATTCTGATCGTGTATTCATGGCAAGACAAGATCGAGAAATTCAGTAAAGATGGAAATTTTCTCTGGACAAGAACTCTATTCGGGAATAAAAAAGTAAAAACAAGACAGAAAGAAGGCACAAAACTCACTTTTACAGAGTACCCCCTGGAGGTCATGTACAGAGCGACTACAATGGATATTTATGGAAATCTGTTTATCCTGGGTGGAGACCTCTCGGCGAACAAAGACCGGGATGTTTATGTCCTGAGCAAACATGGCGAACATCTGGCAACGCTTATTTTGCCCGAGCCTTCCAATACCATTCACATTGATAGTGAGAACTATCTATATTCCAGATCCCTGGAGGGTCGGATATTAAGGAAGTATGTTTTAGAATATGTTTATGAATAAGCAGGCCTGATCCAGCAACTGTGAATAAAAAAACGATGTGTGCCATGAATAGTAAAAGTGTTCGATTTACCCTGGCTATTCTTATTATCTCGGTTTTTATAACCGGTCATCTCTTCACACTGGAAAACTTAGAAATAACAGATATAGAAAGTCGTTTGAATACATTCGAGAAGATCATGGATGCCTTTTTTAGAGGTAAACCACGAGAGAAGGGTGCCAATACGATCAATCGTCTTGTTGATGATTATAATGTTTGGATAAAAGCTCAAGACTCTCAGAGGGGAGCGTGGCAAGAGAAGCTCAGTAAAGAATTCAAAGCGCTGGAGGCATTAAAAAAGCAGATCGAAACACTTGACCAGGAACTTGTGACGAGGCCCGATAATTCAGATGAGAAAGCGGTACAAGAATATAACGCCAAAGTCATAGAGAGGAACGCTCTCGTTGAGAAGTACAATAAAGATGGTAAAATATACATGACTCATGAATCTGCATATAACACTGCCAATAAGAAACTCACAGAGGAGATCTCTGTTCGTGAAAAGAATTTGGAGGTTCAGAAGAAAGAATATGAAATCTTCATTGAAACCTATAACCAGTGGATGAATGAGAAAAGAGACGAGGCTTTTTTTAAAGAACTCAACCGCTTTTATGCAGAGCTTATAGAACAGAAGCGACGAAAAGAAAACAAGCCTCGGTTGGACAAATATATCAATAGACTGCGTGCCATACGACAAGAACTTGGGCAATTGGCCGTTGATGATGAGAACAGCACGGAGAATGGAGTGCTTATCGTGAAAGCGATTTTTCCTGGAAAAGAAACCTGCTTTTTAATCCTGGATACAGGAGCATCACGAGTATCTCTTAGCCCTGAAATGGCCGATGTTTTAGGATTGTCTAAAAAACTCGGCGATGAAATAGAAACTCTGGTGGCCGGAGGGATGACAGTTAAAGGTCGTTCCGTGGATATTTCCTGGATCACTGTTGCAGGCCAGACCGCCAAAAACATTCAGGGCATTATCCTGTCGTCCTCGAAGCCGGGTATTGACGGCCTTCTCGGGCGCAGTTTTTTGAAACGCTTTATCCTTGATATCGATGATGAACGGGAACCAAAAGTTATACTCAGAGCCCGCTTGAAATGACGAATGGTTTTATTTTATGGATACCATCAACCAGAGCAGAAGGATAATCACTCCCACCAGGATCCAGCTTCCGCCAAACCCGAGGAAATCCGTTTTGGTTGGCTTGAGAATTTCCCAGTTTGAGCCAGGAAAGAGCTTGTTTTTTTCGAATTTTGAGGGATTCCTGTATGAGTACTCAAGAGCTTTCTGCTCTTCTTCCGGAGTTTTCTGGACAGGAGTGTGCATTTTGGCAAAGAATCTATCCAGATAGGATTTAAGGACCGGTTTCGTTACAAAGGAGATGAGAAAAAGGAACAAAAAGGGAAACAAAGCATCAAATAAGAAACGCACGGCAACCAATTGGGCCTTTGTGAACTTTGAAAAATCGAAGCCAAACCAGCTCAAGACCCAGATTTCAGCATGAAATCTTCCTAATCCCACTTTAGCAGAGGTGGGGTCTGCCGGGTCGGTTCGGGCTACTCTATCAAAAAATATCCCGGTTGGCTCTATAATGTGCTGTTTTTCAAGGGATTGGCCGACATATTCTGCACTTCCTGCCTTTACATCTTTGTTTAAAGCGCTTGTGGTAATGATTACGATTTTCGGTTTGGTCTCCAGTAAAAAATATTCATTGTACTTAGACCAGTCCAGAGTCATGAAAAGATTGGGGATGACGGCATAGATGAGCAAACAGATGACAACCTGGATGAAAACAGCCGGCTTTGTCAGTCTACGCCAGACGAATCCCAGCCAGATGGAAGCACCAAAAATTGCAGGGATCGAGATAAAGTACTTGAATAATTCCAGCAAATTTCCGACATAGACTGCAACGACTATCCCACCCAGCAAGGTTACAGCTATGGCGATACGTCCAATGATCAAGTAATGCTTTTCAGATTTGTTGGGTTTAAATGGTTCATAGAGGTTTTTGATAAAGAGAGCCGAGTAGGAGACAGCGCTTGCATCGAGCGTTGACATGTTGGCTGCGAGAACACCGACCAGCATAAGACCTATAGCTCCGGGAACAAGCAGGTCCTTTGACATAAATCCCCAGATTAAATCCGGGTCATGAAGCATTCCGGTATAGAGGCCGATTGCAAGTAATCCAGCCAGAGCCCAGAAGATCATGATGAATCTTTTGAAAAACATGCCGCCGATCATACCGAAGCGTGCGGTCATTTCATCCCTGGCAGAGCCGGCTGTCTGCATGCCGGGAGCCACAGCAATGATGGAAACAAGGTTAGCGAGAACCATAGCCAGGATGGTGTACCAGGCATATTCGCTCATAGTGACCGAGCCGAACAGTTCGAACATGTAGTCCGGCACAGAGGCATGCAATCCGGAAAACCCTCCGATTTTGTGAAGTCCGACAGGGATAAGAACAAGGGAAAAGGTTATGATCAGTATGCCCTGTATCGTATCTGTAATTGCGGCTGCTCTAAATCCCCCTAACATCGTATAGATCCCTACGATAATGGCATAGATAAAGTAAAAGAGGAGGGGATCTGTATGGGAAATAAAGGAATGGAGTTCGCCCCGTTTATTTTTTTCATTCAGCTCTTCGTACAAGACCTGTTCTTGAGGGGCCAGGCCTTCACCCAGCCTCGATCTAAGGTCCTGAAACTCTCGGAATAACTCGATGCTTGTGCGTTCCTCATAGCTGCATTCCTCCAAAGATTTTGGCGTCATGGCCATCATGGTTTTGGCAGCCACCATATAGCTTACGCCTCCTCCTAAAAAGGACAAGAGGAGGATGAAAACCGCATAGCTGGCTCCCAGTGATTTACTTTTGAAGCGCTCTGTGAAGTAATCGCCTATGGTTGTCAGTCTTACCCGCCGGAAGAAGTAAGTGGTATACCAATAGAAGGGAGTTAGGAATAAAACCAGATACTGAATCCACATCCCGCCAATTCCCTGGCGGTAGATCTCTCGTGATACAGCTACCGCTTGGTCAGCATTTGTCGAACAGCCAAAGTTTAGGAAGAACTGGTAGAATTTACCTAATTTGCGGCCAGCTAAGAAAAAATCGCTTCTGTTTTTTGTTTTATCGGCAGCCCGTTTCCCGAGCCATAGGATCACAAAAACATAGAGAATGATGATTCCCACATCCACAATGTGCATACCCCAGATATACATATCTTTCTCTCTAATCCTTTGTTTTTTACAAAGGATTAAAAACAAAGTCAATAAATTTAAGTGGCAGTATGTTCTATATAACCTACATTCCGCACTTAGCTGAAGGTATCTTCAGGAATATTACCCTTCGGGAAA
>JAGLWV010000091.1 GCA_023133225.1 Candidatus Aminicenantota bacterium
AAAAGAACAGGAGCAAAGATTTCCGGCCCGACACCTCTGCCGACGCGCATTCATAGGTTTTGTGTTCTTCGTTCTCCTCATGTGGATAAGAGATCAAGAGAACATTTTGAGATGAGAATCCACAAGAGGTTGATTGATATAAGCGATTACAACAATGATACCATTGAAGAGCTTCAGAAGCTGGATTTGCCGGCGGGGATTGATGTGGAAATTCAAGCCTTTGGAACTGGAGGAGAATAGATATGGTCGAGGGCTTAATCGGTAAAAAGATCGGGATGACCCAAATTTTTGATGAGAAGGGAAATGTGGCTCCTGTCACTATTATTAAAGTTGGCCCTTGCACGGTCATCCAGAAAAAGACAAGAGAGAAAGACGGTTATTCAGCTCTCCAAATGGGATTTTTAGAGGAGAAAAGCATAAAAAAACCGACAAAGCCTGTAATGGGTCATTTTAGCAAATCTGGTATTCCTCCGGTGAGAATCCTGAGAGAATTTCGATTCGCAGAAAAGGCAAAAATTAAGGAAGGAGACCAATTTTTTGTAGATATTTTCCAGGAAGGAGAGAGAGTCCATATAATCGGAGATAGCAAAGGAAAAGGATTTGCTGGTGTCATCAAACGCTGGGGTTTCCATGGCGGAAAGAAAACTCATGGTTCCATGTTTCATAGGTCACCCGGTTCTATCGGGGCTTCTGCCTATCCTTCCCGAGTGGTGAAGGGGAAAAAAATGCCCGGTCAAATGGGAAACAAGAGAGTAACTATAAAGAACCTAACGGTTATTCAGGCTGATAAGGAAAATAACCTCCTGGTCGTTAAGGGAGCTGTCCCTGGAGCAAGAGGGGGCTATCTTTTGATCAAAAAGACGAGTTATCATCCTGAATCATATCAACCTAAGCCTTCTGAGCCAGAGGAGCCTAAACATGAGGAAGCCAAAGTCGAGAAGCCCGGGGCTGAAAAACCCAAACCTGAGGAGGTCAAGCCAGAAGAGTCAAAAGCCGAAGAATCCGAAGCCATAGAGCCTAAACCTGAGGAAGCCAAAGCCGAGAAGCCCGGGGCTGAAAAACCCGAGCTATCAAAAAAGGAAAAGATAGAGTAGAAAATGCTAAAAATGCAAGTCTTGAGTCAAAGCGGAAAAAAGATAAGCGAGCTGAACATCCCGAAGGAAATTTTTGCTTATCCTGTTAAAGAACACCTTCTCTATGAAGCAGTTATCAATTATCGTGCCAATCAAAGAAGAGGGACGGCTTCGACAAAGACAAGAGCAGAAGTGAGGGGCGGAGGCCGAAAACCCTGGAGGCAGAAAGGCACAGGAAGGGCAAGAGCAGGGAGTATTCGTTCACCCCTTTGGAAAAAGGGTGGCGTTACCTTTGGCCCAAAACCAAGAGACTATTCTTACAGCTTGCCAAAAAAAGCGAAAAGAAATGCGTTAAAATCGGCCCTGTCCATGAAGTTTGCCGAAAAACAGATTCTTATCCTCAAGGCATTGGATCTTAAGGAGCCAAAAACTAAAGAAGGAGCAAAGCTCTTAGAGGGATTAAAGTTGGATTCAGCTTTGATCGTCGATCATCATCAAAATAAGAATTTGTTTCTTTCTTTAAGGAATATTCCAAAGGTAAAAACCATTGATTTTAATCATGTCAGTGTTTATGATGTTTTGAATTATAAATGGCTTGTTTTTTCTCAGAAAGCCTTTGAATCTTTAATGGAGAAATTGAAGTGATCAAGAACCCGTACAGGATAATTTTGAGGCCTATTATCACGGAGAAAAGTACATTGTTAAAAGAGAAAAACAGAGAAGTCTGCTTTGAAGTTAATCCAAAAGCTAATAAGATCGAGATAAAAAAAGCCGCTGAGCAGCTGTTTAAGATAAAAGTTGAGAGAGTTCGAATTCAGAATATGAGAGGCAAAATGAGAAGAGTTGGCCGCAGTGCGGGCAAGAAGAAGGACTGGAAGAAAGCCTATGTGAAGCTGAAAGAGGGCGAAAAGATGATTGAGTATTTTGAGGCTGTTTAAATGGGTATAAAAACATACAGACCAACAACATCGAGTCTACGTCAGAAAACCGGTCTCACTTTTGAAGAACTGACAACGCAGCGCCCGCATAAGCCGCTCCTTCAATCCCTTTCTAAGTCAGGGGGAAGAAACTCTCGAGGAAGGATTTCTATTCGCCATCGTGGGGGAGGGCACAGAAGATTGTATCGCATTATTGACTTTAAAAGAGATAAAATCGATATTCCGGGTATTGTAGAAACCATTGAGTATGACCCTAACCGTTCGGCTTTTATCTCTCTCATAAAATATAAAGATGGCGAAAAGCGCTATATTTTATCTCCCCTGAGTTTAACCGTCGGACAAACTGTAATCTCTTCTGATAAACAGGTGGATATCCTGCCTGGAAATGCCTTGCCTCTGAGGCTTATCCCCATGGGAACGTTTGTCCATAATATCGAATTGAGGATAAACAAGGGAGGGCAATTAGCGAGATCGGCAGGAACAGGGGCTCAAATTCTTGCAAAAGAGGGTAACTATGCCCAGGTTCGCCTGCCTTCTTCTGAGATTAGAAAGATTCATTTGGATTGTCGAGCAACAGTGGGTCAGATGGGAAACTTGGATTATCAGAACATCTCTATTGGCAAAGCAGGCCGGAATCGTTGGAAAGGAAGGAGGCCTCACGTTCGAGGCACTGCCATGAATCCAGTCGATCATCCTCATGGAGGAGGAGAGGGAAAGGCAAAAGGAGGGCGGAATCCTGTGAGTCCCACTGGCCAACCCACGAAAGGTTATAAAACAAGAAGAAACAAGAGAACGGAATCCTTTATTATCCGGAGAAGGAGTAAATAATCATGGGAAGGTCTTTGAAAAAAGGTCCCTATTTGGACCTTAAACTCTTGAAAAAGATTGAAGCATTAAAAGGTGATGCAGGGAAAAGAAAGGTTATCAAGACCTGGGCCCGTGGTTCTACAATTATTCCGGATATGGTAGGACTGACTATCGGGGTTCATAACGGAAGAAAATTCATACCGGTTTTCATCAATGAAAATATGGTTGGGCATAAATTGGGGGAATTTTCCCCTACCAGGACTTTTAAAGGTCATACGACAAAGACAGCACGAACAGTCAGGATGAAGAAATAAAATGGAAGAACAAGACAGAGTTGCTCGAGCGGTTGGCAGATATGTGAGAATAGCTCCTCAGAAGTGCCAGCTTGTGACGGATTTGATCAGGGATAGATATGTTGGAGAAGCTTTGACGATTCTCCGTTTTTCAAAGAAAAAAAAGGCAAGCTTCATAGTCGAGAAAGTTCTCCGCTCAGCAATCGCAAATGCTCAACAGAAAGCTCCTAATATCGACGTGGATAATCTGTACATATCAGAGATTTTTGTAAATCAGGGCCCTCATATGAAGAGGTGGAGAGCCCGTGCCATGGGAAGAGCTTCCCGGATTTTAAAAAGGACAAGCCATGTCCATGTTTATTTAGAGGAGAAAAAAGGGAGATAAGAAGTGGGACAAAAGACACATCCTTATGGATTCAGATTAGGCTTTAATAAACAGTGGAGTTCCCGTTGGTTTTCAAAAGGGGCAGAATACAAGCGCTTGATACATGAGGACCTGAAAATGAAAAAGGTTATCAAGGAGAGATACTATCATGCGGGAATAGCTGAGGTAGGTATTGAACGGGTGGGCCCTAAAATCAGAGCCATCATCCATACTGCCCGGCCAGGCATTGTCATTGGACGGGGTGGAAAAGAGATTGAAAACCTAAAATCTCTTCTGCAGGATATAGCTGAGAAAGAAGTATATATTGATATCAGAGAGGTGGATAAGCCTGAACTCGGTGCTCTGCTGGTTGCCGAAGGGATCGCCATCCAGCTAGAGAAAAGAATAGCATACCGTCGAGCTATGAGAAGAGCGGTGATGATGGCGCTGAAAATGGGAGCTAAAGGTATAAAAGTGATGTGTTCAGGCAGGTTAGGAGGAGTAGAGATAGCCCGGTCTGAGTGGTATTTAAAGGGTCAATTGCCCCTCCAAACCTTGAGGGCAGATATTGACTATGGTTTTACAGAAGCGTTTACAACGTACGGACAAATAGGAATTAAAGTCTGGATCTATAGGACCGATGTGGAAAAACCAAAAATGACTTCCCAAACCGTTGAAGTAGAAGAGATTTAGCCATGTTGATGCCAAAAAAAGTAAAACACAGAAAACACCAGAGGGGAAGGATGAGAGGAAAAGCCTACCGGGGAGCATCCCTATCTTTTGGAGAATATGGCCTTCAGGCATTGCAACCCTGCTGGATTACTGCACGTCAAGTAGAAGCCGGCCGGATTGCCATCTCCCGCTATATAAAGAGGAAAGGGAAACTCTGGGTTAGAACTTTCCCCTGGAAGCCGGTGACAAAAAAGCCAACAGAAGTGAGGATGGGCAAAGGAAAAGGAGATCCTGAGTACTGGGTGGATGTGATCAAGCCAGGGAGAATTCTATACGAGCTTGAGGGAGTGCCTGCAGAGGTAGCCAAAGAGGCTATGAGGCTGGCTGCCTTCAAACTCCCGATAAGAACTAGATTTGTTTCCAGAAAGAGCAGGGAGCTGAGATGAAAATCGGAGAATTAAGAGAGTTATCAAAGGATGAAATGGAAAATAAAGAAAACGAGTTGAAAGACCAGTTTTTTAAATTGAAATTCCAACATGAATTGGGGCAGTTAGAAAATACAATGAAGCTTAAAGAAATTAAAAAAGATATAGCCAGGATAGAAACTCTTTTAAGAGAAAATAAAGAAGGGAAGAAATAGAGAATGGAAAATCGTCAGGGAAGAAAAACAACTAAAGTCGGTAGTGTGATCAGCAATAAGCTAAAAAAAACAGTCACTGTTCTTGTTGAAAGGCCCGTTAGGCATCCTTTGTATAAAAAGATCATAAAGAAGAAAAAGAAATTTCTTGTCCATGATGAATATGAAAAATGTAAGGTTGGAGATGTTGTGAGAATCATAGAGACAAAGCCTATAAGCAAGAGAAAATGCTGGCGTATCCAGGAGATTGTGGGATTATCTTCCAGCGAAGCAGTGAAGGAGATTGAGGAAAAGAAAGAATGATACAGACGGAAACCATGCTTAGAGTCGCAGATAATTCTGGCGCTCGGAGAATTTTATGCATCACTCCTTTGGGAGGAGGGGTCGGGAAAACCGCGTCTATCGGAGATATCATCTCGGCAACGGTGAAGGAAGCTGAACCTGAAAGTAAGATTCCGAAAGGAAATGTTGTACGGGCAGTCATTGTCCGGACAAAGAAGGAGATTCGACGCAAAGACGGTTCCTATATCCGTTTTGATGATAATGCTGCAGTTATCATAGACCGCCTGGGAGAACCCATAGGGACTCGAGTATTTGGCCCGGTGGGGAGAGAATTAAGAGAGAAAAAGTTTATGAAGATCATTTCTCTTGCTCCGGAGGTTCTCTGATGGTCAAGATAACCTTAAAGAAAAATGATGTTGTCATTGTGATCAATGGGAAAGATAAAGGAAAAACAGGAAAGGTTTTGAAAGTTATACCGGAGAAAAAAAGAGCTATTGTCGAAAAGATCAACTTTGTCAAAGAATTTTTGCGTCCTGACCGGAGTAAGAACATTCAGGGCGGAATTGTGGAGAGAGAGGCTCCCATGCACGTTTCGAACTTGATGCTTTATTGCTCAGAATGTGCTCGAGGAGTGAGGGTAAAGAATCAAATACTGGAGGACGGAAGTAAAATAAGAAGCTGCAGTAAGTGCGAGGCAAACTTGGAGAAGCAATAAGAGGGAAAGAGAAATGAGTCGTCTATTGGAAAAGTATAAAAAAAAGATTATTCCAGAACTTCAGAAGGAGCTTTCTATAAATAACAAGATGGCTGTTCCGAGGCTTGAAAAAATCGTTTTAAATATGGGTGCAGGGGATGCCATCCAGAATATTAAGTTTTTAGATACTGCCCAAAAAGAGTTGAGCCTTATCACCGGTCAATGGCCGGCAGTAGGAAGGGCAAAGAAATCTATTTCAACTTTTAAGCTTCGTAAAGGGCATGCCATCGGCTGCTATGTTACTTTACGGGGCAAAAGAATGTATGAATTTTTTGATCGCTTGGTCAACATTGTTCTCCCTCGTGTGCGAGATTTCAGGGGTGTTTCTCCCCGATCTTTTGATGGCGGTGGAAATTATACGCTGGGAATCAAGGACCAACTCGTCTTTCCAGAAATAGATTATACAAAAGTGGAAAGACAGCGAGGCATGAATATCACTATCGTTACCTCTGCCGAGAATGACAAAGAGGCTTATGCCCTGTTGGCTAAATTAGGGGTGCCTTTCGGAGAGGCTTAATAAGGAAGGAAAATGGCGAGAAAATCATCCATGGCAAAATATTTAAAAGAACCAAAGTATGCAACAAGAAGAAAGAGTCGATGTCGAATATGCGGACGCTCCAAGGGATACTACAGGAAGTTTGATATGTGCCGATTATGCTTCCGAGAATTAGCCTTAAAGGGTGAAATACCAGGAATAGTAAAAGCTTCATGGTAAACGTGAAAGGATGAGATTATGAGTTTAACAGATCCTATTGCTGACATGCTGACTAGGATAAGAAATGCTATCCAAGTTAAAAAGAAAGAATTGAGTATTCCTTCTTCCCGCATGAAGGTTGAGATAGCGAAAATTTTAAAGGAAGAAGGATATATTAGAAACTTTAAGGTTACAGACGATAATAAGCAGGGAATATTGAGTATTTCTCTCAAATACACTGAGGATTATGATGGCGTTATTTCCGGGCTTAAGAGAATAAGCCGTCCAGGTTGTCGGGCATACTGCAACAGTGACTCTATACCCAAGGTTATCGGAGGGATGGGAATTGTAATCCTGTCTACCTCAAAAGGAATTGCTACTGGAAAGAAATGTGAAAAACTGGGAGTTGGAGGAGAGATTTTATGTTATATCTGGTAAGTTTTAAGAGAGAGGGAATGTAAGATGTCTCGAGTAGGAAAGCAGCCTGTTGTTCTGCCAGAGGGAGTTGAGGTCAATATCTTACAGGAAAAGATAGAATTTTTAGGGCCAAAGGGAAAGCTGTCTTTTCCCTTGCTTCCTGGGATCAAAGCCGATCTCAGCGACAACCAGCTCATATTGTCCAGGTCAAATGATTCCAAAGAGCAGCGTTCCAATCATGGTTTGATCCGGAGCCTGGCTTACAATGCAGTTGTGGGTGTCTCTGCTGGTTTTTCCAAACAGCTTGAAATAGTGGGAGTTGGATTCCGAGCTAAAATCGATAAAAACAGGCTCGAATTGAATTTGGGTTATTCCAAGCCAGTTATCTATAATATACCGGATGATATTGAAATCGTCATGGAAAAACCGACTCTTTTTACTGTAAAAGGGATAGACAAACAGAGGGTTGGTCAAGTTTCAGAGGAGATTCGCCGATTTCGCAAGCCGGATCCCTACAAACTGAAAGGGATTCGTTATGTTGGTGAGCGTTTGATTAAAAAAGAACGAAAAGCAGCGGTGGTGGCCGGTGTATAAAGATAAAGTTCTATTAAAAACGAAAGCTAAAGAGCGTATAAGAAAGAGAATCCGGAAGAAAATCAGAGGAACCTCTGAAAGACCAAGAGTTTATGTATTCAAGAGTAACCGCTATATATACACCCAGGTTATTGATGACGATAATGGTCATATTTTGATTTCTGCTTCTACTTCAGGAAGAGAATTTAAGGAAAAAAACAAAAATTTTAAGAATACAAAAGCTTCACAGGCATTGGGTATCATTTTAGCGAAAAAATTGAAACAGAAGAAGATCGAGAAAATAATTTTTGACAGGGGGATTTATCCCTACCATGGCCGTATCAAAGTCTTGGCTGATACTGTAAGAAAAGAAGGTATCATTTTTTAAAGGACGCTTTAAGGAGGAAAAAGAGTGGCTGACGAGGAATTGAAAGTAGAAGAGGAAGAACAGGAAGTCGAATTAAAAGATCAAGTGATCTCCATTCGAAGGGTCACCAAGGTTGTCAAAGGAGGAAAGAATCTCAGTTTTTCAGCACTAGCGGCTGTTGGAACTGAGAATGGCCAGGTCGGAGTTGGTAAAGGAAAAGCCCGGGAAGTTCCTCAAGCCATATCCAAGGCTGTAGAGGATGCGAAGAAAAAAGTGATTAAAGTTCCTCTTGTTGATACAACAATTCCCCATTTAATAAGAGGTGTGCACGGAGGAGGAGTTGTCATTCTCCGGCCGGCAGCAAAGGGAACAGGAGTTATCGCTGGCGGTGCCGTAAGAATAATCATGGAGCTGGCTGGAATAAAAGATGTTTTGACCAAATCTATCCGGAGTAATAATCCCATAAGTGTCGCTCATGCTACAATGGATGCCTTAAAGAGATTGAGGAATCCCGAAGAGGTTTCAAGAATTAGAGGAAAAGACAAGGAAATGATATGGCAGTAAGAGGTGAAGGACCCAAGAAAACTCCTCAGAAGGCAAAACCGGAGGCGAAAGCCTCGAGAACAAAGCCTGCGGAAAAAAGAATGTTGAAAGTAAAACTTGTAAGAAGCCTCATCGGGCGTCCAAAGAATCAGCGGGAAGTAGTGAAAGGACTCGGATTGAGGAGGGTTGATTCCGAAGTGATCCGTAAAGACTGTCCTGAGATCCGGGGAATGATAAATAAAATTATTCACCTATTAGATGTGGAAATATTGGAGAAATAATGAACTTGAGCAATCTTCATCCGGCTAAAGGATCCAGAAAGAGCAGGAAGAGAGTTGGAAGAGGACCTGGTTCCGGCATGGGAAAAACATCTGGCCGGGGCTCAAAAGGTCAAAAGTCCATCTCCGGATATTCAAGCAAGAGAGGATTTGAAGGGGGACAGATGCCCCTTCATCGCAGGCTTCCAAAAAGAGGTTTTACAAATATCTTTAAAAAGGAATACAGCGAAGTCAACCTTGACCGGTTGGAGAAAATCACTAAGAAAGTGGTTGAACTCAAGGATTTGAAAGAAGCTGGCATTATCAAGAAAGAATCGGAGAGAGTCAAAATTCTGGGAAGAGGTAAAATTTCCTCATCCATGACAATCCATGCCCATAAATTCTCTCGCTCCGCTTTAGAGAAAATTGAGAAAGCGGGAGGAAAAGTCATCGTTATCGGAAGCAAATAATGTTAGAAAGCATCAGAAACATTTTTTCTATTCCCGAACTGAGAAAAAGGGTCATTTTTACCTTGGCTCTTTTAGCCGTTTACCGTATCGGGTGGCAGATTCCTAATCCGGGAATCAGTCCCAGTGCGCTAGCGGAGTTCTGGGAGAGCATGAGGGGATCGATTTTAGGATTTGTCGATCTTTTCTCTGGACAGAATATGTCCAAAATGACTATTTTCGCTCTGGGGATAATGCCCTATATCAGTGCTTCCATCATCCTCCAGTTGCTTCAAGTGGTCTGGCCTTACCTGGAGCGATTATCCAAGGAAGGGGAGCTCGGAAGAAAAAAAATCACGCAGTTCACGCGTTACGGGACCATCGTTATCTGCATGATCCAGTCCGGTGCTATTGGCTGGTGGCTGACATCCCAGGTTAGCCCTATCAGCGGAGCACCCATTGTTCCTAATCCTGGTATAGGGTTTATATTTTTAACAATCCTGACTTTAACCACAGGGACTGTTTTTGTCATGTGGCTTGGAGAGCAGATATCCGAGCGCGGAATCGGAAACGGCATTTCCTTGATAATCTTTGCCGGGATTGTTGTTAGTGTTCCGCGGAATATTCAGAGCGTTATAGAGGGATTGACAAGTGGTTCTTATGGTATTATCAGAGTTATTATTCTGGCGGCCATAATGCTTGGGCTTAATGCTGCAATCGTTTTTGTTGAGAGAGGGCAAAGGAGAATCCCGGTCTCTTATGCCAAAAGAGTGATAGGGCGCAAAATCTACGGAGGCCAGAGTACCCATCTTCCTCTTAAGGTGAACACCGGAGGTGTTATTCCTATTATTTTTGCGGCGTCCGTCATTACCATTCCTGCAACCATGTCAAGGTTTATCCAGCTTCCATTTTTCCTTCGCATCGCCGACCAGTTTAATCCGGGGATGCCTCTCTATGTGTTGCTCTACATAACTGCAATCATTTTCTTCACATATTTCTATGTTTCTATCATATTCAATCCTTCCGATGTGGCGGACAATCTGAGAAAATACGGCGGATTTATACCGGGAATAAGACCGGGAAAAAACACGTCTGATTTTATAGACGGTGTTCTATCCCGGCTCACTCTGCTTGGATCCTGTTATCTGGCTGCTATTGCCATGTTTCCTGAATTCATAATCACAGGATTTAAAATCCATACCCTTCCTTTTATAGGAGCCTTTTTAGAGGCAAACATGCCTACATGGTTCACTCAGGGATTGAACATGAATATATATTTCGGTGGGACATCGATTCTTATCGTTGTCGGTGTAGCCATGGATACAATGCAGCAGATCGAAGCCCAGTTGGTCATGCGCCACTATGACGGATTCATGCGGCGCGGTCGAATAAAAGGAAGAAGGGGATGAGAGTTATTTTGATTGGCCCTCCTGGCTCTGGTAAAGGGACACAGGGAGACCTGGTTGGAAATAAATACGGCTACCCCAAAATTTCAACGGGAGACATTCTCCGCCTTGAAGTTCAGGAAGGAACTCCCTTAGGGAAAAAGGCAAAAGCCGCGATGGATCAAGGTGACTTAGTGAGCGACGATATTGTGGTCGAGATTGTTAAAAAGAGAATCCTTCAACCGGACTGCAGCAAGGGTTATGTTCTGGATGGTTTTCCCCGCAACGTATCTCAGGCTCAAGGATTGGAAGAGATGGAAGGAAATCGTGCGGAAATAGTAATGAATATCTCTTTGACAGAGAAAGCTTTGATTTCAAGGCTTTCGGCACGAAGGGTTTGCTTCCGTTGCGGTGCCGTTTATAATCTTTTGGCCCGTCATCCGAAGAAAGATGGATTATGTGATGTTTGTCAGTCAAAGCTCATCCAGAGACAGGATGACAGACCCGGAGTGATCAAAGAGCGTTTGAAGGTTTATCACAGACAGACTGAACCTCTTATAGGCTATTATAAGGAAAAAAAGGTCTATCACAGGATTGATGGTGAAGGAAAGATCGAGGCGATATTCGACGAAATCTCTTCAATCCTGGACAGAGAAATAATCCTGCAAGAAGAAGTGGACGCTGCGAGATGATTATTTATAGTGAGAAAGAAATTTGCACAATCAGAAGCAGCAACCAGATTGTGGCAAAAATATTGGCAGAGCTCAAGAAAATGATAAAACCAGGAGTTCAAACAAAAGAATTGGATGAATATGCTGAGATGAGAACCAGGGCAATGGGAGCTATTCCGGCTTTTAAAGGTTACCGGGGATATCCTTCCTCGCTTTGTACCTCAATCAATGAGGAAATTGTACATGGTATTCCCTCTTCTCGAAAACTACAAGAAGGGGATATCGTTAGCCTTGACTTTGGAGTTTTGTATGATGGCTATTACGGAGATGCAGCAGTAACCTATCCCGTGGGAAAAATAAGTGAAAGAGCAAGAACGCTGGTGGAGACAGCCGAGAAGGCTTTTTACAAGGGTCTGGAACAGATGAAGCCAGAAAAAAGGATATCAGATATTTCTTTTGCTATCCAGAATCATGTGGAAGCGGAAGGATTTTCGGTCATTCGAACTTTTGTTGGCCATGGCATCGGTCTCTCTCTCCATGAGGAGCCTCAAGTTCCCAATTTCGGCTCGCCCGGGAGAGGACCGAAGATAAAACCGGGCATGGTTTTAGCCATAGAGCCGATGATCGCCGTAGGAGATTGGAATGTTGAGATTCTGGATGACAATTGGACAGCAATAACCAGGGATAAAAGTCTCTCCGCTCATTATGAGCATACCGTGGCGATTACACAAGAAGGAGCGGAAATTTTAAGCTTATTCGATGATAAAGATGAAGGATCCCTTTGTTTCAAGGAGAGGGAGCATGCCTAAGCAGGATATTTATGAGACGGAAGGCACTGTTTTAGAGACACTTCCAAATGCCATGTTTCGTGTGGAGCTGGCCAATAAACATGTCATTTTAGCCCATATATCAGGAAAGATGCGTAAGCATTTTATCCGGATTCTTCCCGGGGATAAAGTGCTCATTGAGCTTTCTCCTTACGATTTAACAAAGGGAAGAATCACCTATCGTTTCAAATGAAGGAAAGAAGAAAATGAAGGTCAGGGCATCAATAAAAAAAATGTGCAGGAATTGCCGAATAATCAAGAGGAAGGGAATCCTCCGGGTTATCTGCTCCAATCCGAGGCATAAACAAAAACAAGGTTGAATGAGGTAAAAATGGCAAGAATAGCAGGAGTCACACTTCCCCCCGAAAAAAGGGTAGAGATTGGATTAACTTATATTTTTGGCATTGGGCGTTCTAAATCGAATAAGATACTCAAGGAAGCTAAAATAGATAAGGATAAGAAAATAAATGCCTTAAGTGAAGAAGAAATCAAAAAAATACGTGAAATCATCGAGAAAACAGAGAAAATTGAAGGAGACCTGAGAAAAGAGATCACTTTGAATATTAAAAGGCTGGTCGATATTGGAAGCTATCGTGGGATGCGGCACAAGAGAAGGCTTCCGGTAAGAGGTCAGAGGACAAAAACGAATGCTCGTTCAAGGAAAGGTTCTCGAGGTCATTCGGTAAAGAAGGCCAAAATCAGGTAGGGAGTTTTAAATGCCGAAAGCAAAGAGAAAAACCAGAAAAAAAAAGGTGAGGAAGGACATAGGATTTGGAGTGGCGTTTATTCAATCCAATTTCAATAATACGATCATTACCATTACAGACCAGAAGGGAGACACATTATGCTGGGCCAGCGCAGGCACAGCGGGTTTTAAGGGAGCCCGGAAAGGAACTCCTTTTGCAGCCCAGCTGGCTGCAAAAGATGCTTCATCCAAGGCACGAGAATTTGGAGTCAGGTATGTTGATGTGAGAGTGAAGGGCCCAGGTTCTGGAAGAGAATCGGCGATCCGTGCTCTTCAGGTAGAAGGTCTGGAGATAAAATCGATTAGAGATGTTACTCCGATTCCCCATAATGGTTGTCGCGTTAGAAAGAGAAGGAGAGTCTAGAAAGTAGAGGATTTAAGGAGAAAGAGATGTCAAGGTATAGAGAACCTGTTTGCCGCCTTTGCCGGGCAGAGCGAACCAAGCTTTTTCTAAAGGGAAGCAAGTGTCTGAATCAGAAATGTCCGATTGAGCGAAGGCTTTATCCCCCAGGAGAACATGGAAGAGCAAGGAGGAGGATACTGGGGTATGGTCTTCAGCTCAGGGAGAAGCAGAAGCTGAAGAGGTATTATAGCATGTCCGAGAGACAATTTCGTCTCTTCTTCCAGAGAGCCGAAAAAAAGAAAGGCATAACGGGAGAAAACCTCTTGATCATGCTTGAGAAGAGACTGGATAATGTTATTTTTATTTCTGGGTTTTCTTACTCTCGAGCTCATGCTCGCCAGTTGATTACGCATGGGCACTTCCGAGTTAATGACTGGAAGGTCGATATCCCATCTTTTCAAGTGAACAAAAATGATATTATCTCATTTAGAGATAAGTCGGAAAAACATGAAGAGCTGAAGGCCATTGTTGAATCGAATAAAACCAAAGCTGTTCCAGGCTGGATAGACATTGACTGGGAAAAAATGAAAGCGAAAATTCTGTCTTTTCCTACCCGTGAAGATGTTACTTTTCCTGTAAAGGAACATATGGTGGTTGAGCTTTATTCGAAATAAAAAATTATTCGGGACAATGGAAATTCAAAGGTTTATCTGTTGCCATGGTGATTAAATTTGACAGTAATGGAATCCCATAAGGAGGGAGTATGATAGAAACAGGTTTTCAAAGGCCGAAATACCTTGAATGTGATTATGAAACTTTAACAGAGACATACGGCCGCTTCTCAGCCCAACCTTTTGAAAGAGGTTATGGTATTACAGTAGGAAATGCTTTGCGGAGAATTCTGCTTTCTTCTATAACAGGAGCCGCAGTTACTTCTGTTCGGATTCAAGGTGTTCTCCATGAGTTCTCAACCATTCCTGGAGTGGTAGAAGATGTAACGAATATCATCCTGAATTTGAAAAGTATTCCGTTGAAGCTCACGGGAAGTGAGATGAAGATAATGACCCTGCAAAAAAAGGGTCCGGCAGAGGCAAAAGCATCTGACATTGTTCATGATTCTGATATTGAGATGCTGGATAAAGATATCCCCATTGCTTCCCTTGATAAAGATGGAAACTTAGATATAGAGATGATTGTTAAGAATAGCAGGGGTTATCTACCTGCTGATCAAAATTTTGATAAAGATTTGAGTGTAGATTATATTCCCCTCGACTCTTCTCACTCTCCCGTAAAAAAAGTAAACTACCGGGTTGAACCGGCAAGAGTGGGAAAAAGAATCGATTATGAAAAATTAAACCTGGAAATCTGGACTTCTGGAGCTATTTCTCCAATGGATGCTTTAGCTCAAGCTGCTAAGCTGATGAGAGATCATCTGGTCATCTTTATTAAGATCGTCGATGAACCAATAGAAAGAGAAGAGGTGGCTGCGAAAAAAGAAATTCCATATTTCTCTCAGATAGATATCCTGTCAAAATCTATAGATCATCTTGAACTTTCAGTCAGGTCCAACAATTGTCTCAGGTCAGCCGGGATAGAAAAGATCTGTGAATTGGTTCAGAAAAGCGAAGATGATCTTTTGAAGACAAAGAATTTTGGCCGCAAATCATTGACTGAGATCAAAGAAACTCTTCAGGAATTAGGATTGGGACTCAACATAGACCTTAATCCCAAGTTATTAGAGAAAATTGAGTCAGAAAAAAAGGAAGAGAAGGAAGAGGAGGTTGAATGAGGCATCTTGTCAAGGGAAAGAGACTAAGAAGAAACACCGCTCATAGGCGTGCTCTGCTGCGTAATCTTGTGACTTCCTTCCTGGAGAAAGAACGTATAAGGACGACTTTGGCCAAGGCAAAAGCAACAAGGCCTCTGGCCGAGAAAATGATCACTTTAGCCAAGAAGAACACTCTTCATGGGAGGCGCCAAGCCCTCAGGTTCATATTTAAAAAGACTGTCGTGAAAAAACTTTTCGATGAGATCGGCCCTCGCTTCAGTGAAAGGCCAGGCGGATACACTAGGATTGTGAAGGTCGGACCAAGAGCCGGAGATGGCGCTGATATGGCAATCCTTGAACTCATTGGCACAGAATATAAGAAGAAAGGAAAGAAGAAAGGCGCGAAGGAAAAACTGAAAGAGGCTAAGGCAAAGAAAGCAAAGGCTTAATATTTCCTTCCTGAATTATTCATAAAAACTGCCGACACTATATTTTATTTACCGTGATATGAGCTCTTTATGTTGTATTTCTCATAACCAAAATTCAGGCTTTCTTCCATGTTCTC
>JAGLWV010000092.1 GCA_023133225.1 Candidatus Aminicenantota bacterium
TATTCTTTGAGATAATCCAGAGTTCTTGCCCGGGATATATTTTGGACCTATAACTCAGGCCGTTTATATCGAGTAAAGTTGTAAGGTCCATTCCATATTTACGGGCAATTTCAAAAGGAGTATCACCGGATTTAACAGTATAAGCTGATGCTCCTTCAGGCATTTCAGTCTGGATCACGAGCTTCTGCCCCACATTCAGGATGTCGCTCTGGATATTGTTGTCCCTTTTTATCTTTTCCACTGTAGTCTTAAAAGAGTTGGCGATTTTGTAAAGAGAGTCACCTCGGCTTACAACATAAATGGGTTTTTCTCCTTCTCTTATAAGCTTCCTGACTGGACGAGGAGAAACATTTATTCTTGTGGCTCGAGTTGGGATCCTAAGCCTCTGTCCGGGCGTGATAAGGTTGATACGACGCAAGCGATTCAATCTGGCAATGGAAGAGATAGAGGTCCTGTATCGACGGGCAATTCCTGAGAGAGTCTCTCCTCTTCGGACACGATGCAGGACGTAGGGCGTCTCTGGAGGAATCCAGGTTGGAAGAGAATTTAAAGCGATCAAAGTTCTCTCCCGGTAGCCGGGTGGGATTTTTAAGGTGTATTCATAGTTAGGAGTGGATTGGCGACGGAGTTCAGGATTGAGGGAATTCAGATCTTCCTCTTTCAGCCCAAGAGCTTTGGAGAGAGCGGAGATCTTCACCGGGCTGTTCATTGAGATTGTTTCAAACTGAATAGGAAGGTCTGGTTCGGGAAGATTGAAACCGTATTTTTCGGGATTGCGGATGATGAGAAGTGTTGCGATAAAACGGGGAACAAAGCGAGATGTTTCCTTAGGCAATATGCTGTGAAGATCCCAGAAGCTGTCGAGATAGTTAGGGCGTTGTGTACGAAGGATCCTTTTGACCTTAAATTCTCCGCAGTTATAAGCGGCAAGGGCTGTCGTCCAGTCGCCAAAATGAGAGTGGAGTTCAGTCAGGTACTTTACGGCTGCTTGGGTCGATTTTAGGGGATCCATCCTCTCGTCGATAAAACGGTCTCTCTTCAGTCCAAACCGGTAGCCAGTCGATTGGATGAACTGCCAGAGACCGAGTGCTGCTGCGCGAGAGTAGGCTTTAACTTTAAACCAGCTTTCGATCACGGGCATCCAGGATAACTCTTCCGGAAGTCCGGCTTTTCTCAGCTCTTCTACAATCATCTGCTGATATTGTCCGGAACGCTTGTAGGCTTCCTCGAAAAACTTCCTCTCTCTTGTTTGAAATTCTTTGATCTCGAATTTGACTTCCTCAATAGATTCGTTTTCCTCGATAGGAATGGTTTGATGATTATTCCAGACTGTCGTTAATTGTGAAGCGTAGATCTCTTGAATCCTTTGGGCGATCAAGAGTCGGAGTTCATTTTTTTGCTGGATGAGAGAAGAATCAGAGGGAAGGTCGAGCTTCAGGAGGAGGCTGTAAGCCTCATCCAGGGCTTGAAGAGCGGTATCGAAATCTCCTTTTTCCCAGGCAAGCCTGGAATCCTGGTAGGCATCCAGGGCTTCTTCCAACATAACAAAGGGATCTGTCTTCTCCTCGACCGAAACGCCTTCTTTGGGGAGAGAGTCTTCGCTTTTTTGATCTGTTTCCTCCATGACTGTCTGCACATCTTCTTCAGATTCAGTCTGGGGAGGAATGAGATCTTCTGCAGGAGCTGAAGCCGGGCTGGTCTGTATTTCATCGGAAGATTTATGAGAAAGAGAGCAGTTCCATAAAAAAAGGAAAAAAACAATAAGAGCCGCTGGAATCAGATATTTTCTTTTTTTCAATTCATTTCCTATTAATATAAATGTATAACACTTGGCTTGATTCGAGTCAAATGTATCAAGAATAAAGGATTTGTCGACTCTGTATAATAAAAAAGTGCAAAAAATAAGTATATAGTCTTTTGAGGTGAATCCTGAGGTGATTTTTTTTACTTTTCTGCTGATGACTTAGGGGGATTACCTGTTTTCTGGTGCCAGTTCCAGGCTGTCTCGATGATGGTTTCGATGTCGGAATGGTAGAGTTTCCAGCCGAGGATTTTCTCTGCTTTTTCTTTGGAGGCCAGAAGCACGGGAACATCCCCTTCCCTCTTCGGCTTTTCTCTGTAAACAATTTTTTTGCCTGTGACCTCTTCTGTTTTTTTAATTATTTCTAATACGGAATAGCCCTTGTTTGCACCGAGATTGATAAAATCACTCTGGGAAGAGGTGAGGAGTTTTTTCAGAGCGAGCACGTGGGCTTTTGCCAGGTCTGTGACATGAATGTAATCTCTGACAGCTGCCCCGTCTTCAGTAGGAAAATCTGTACCGAAAAGGTCGAAGCTTTTCTTTTTTCCCAGGAGGAAAAGGAGGATGTTGGGGATAAGATGGGTTTCGGGTTCGTGCATCTCACCCAGACGTCCGCCAGGGTCAGATCCTGCAGCATTAAAATAGCGGAGAGAAATAAATTTCAGTCCGTAGGCTCTTTCATAGTCTTGAAGTATCTTTTCGATAAAGAATTTTGTGCAGCCATAAGGATTGATTGGATTCAGGGGATGTGACTCTGGGATAGGGATTTCTTGAGGTTCCCCATACACTGCCGCGCTTGAAGAAAAAATGAAATTATTTACCTCTGATTCAAGCATGGCAGCCAGAAGATTCAGACTGCTGATGAGGTTATGAGTATAGTATTTTTGAGGGTCTTTATAAGACTCTCCGACCTGAATAAGGGAAGCAAAGTGAAGAACAGCCTCGATATTTTTTGACCTGAGGACTTCTCTAATGGATTCTAAGTCCATAAGGTCTCCAACCACAAGCTCTCCACCGACGAGCAGTTCTTTTTTGCCAGTAGAGAAATTGTCGAAAACGACGAGTTCAAATCCTTCCTGAATGAGCTCTTTGACGGTGTGGGATCCGATATACCCGGCACCCCCTGCCACTAGAATTTTCATTACAGTTCCTTCTTAATGATTGCTTTCGCAGCTTTAAGACCTTCTCCTTTTGTTTCGAACTCATTATCAAGCTGCAGCTCGTACAGTTTTTTTAAGATTTTTCCCATTGAGGGACCTGGCGAGACCCCCAGTTCGATCAGGTGTCTTCCCATGATCAAAGGCTTGATGGTCTCTCTGGTGACGTTAAGCTCCTTGAATTTTCTAAGAAGCCATCGGCCTTCTCTATCTAATTCCATGACTGGTTCTTCCTTCCTTCCTGCCCTGTCGGCTGCATCCAGGTAAGCCAGGAGTTCGATTTCTCCGTGGATATCTGCTGCGAGACGATTGAATGCCTTCTTGGTGAGAACCTCCCGGTTCTGCCACAATTCGGAGGCCCGATGGTGGCATTTGATGAGGGAAAAGACCATTTTTCTCAAATTGTATCCATTCCGGGAAAAAATCTTGAATCGATGAAAGATCTTTTTTGTTATTTTTTCGCTGAGGATATCATGGCCGTAGTTGGTGATGACCATTCTTCCCCTCTTGAACTCCCACCGGGCCGTAGACGGTTTTCCTACATCGTGATAAAGGGCAGCCAGCAATAAAGTCAGTTTTTTCTCCTGAGGAAGCCCGGCAAGTTCGGCCAGTCTTTTTGCCTGGTTAACCGTGAGAGTGGTATGAACCCAGACAGTATGATGCCCGTACCGGTCTCTCTCAGGGTGGAAGATAGAATCGTGTATGGAGAGGGTCAGGCTGTAGAGTTCCGGGAAAAGTTGAAACAAAACCCCAAGCTTGAGTAATTCTTCAAGGCCAACTGAGGGAAGAGGAGAAAAGATGAGAATTTTGTACATCTCTTCGTTAATTCTCTCCACGCTAAGACCTGATAGATTTATTTCTTTTGAAATCTCATAGATCGAGGGATCGACCGAAAACTCAAGAACCGAAGAGAAACGTGCTACTCGAAGAACACGCAAGGGATCATCTGGGAATGCCCGGGAATTTGTCAACCTAATGATTTTCTCTTTTATATCTCTCGCTCCATCGAAGGGGTCTACAAGTGTATTATCCTTGAGCCTTAAAGCCATACTGTTGCATCGGAAATCTCGTCTTTCCAGGTCTTCCTCAATCGGGAGATCAGGATCTGCTGAGGCGACTATATCTTTGTGCCCTTTGACTTTTTTCTCCTTTGGGGCATCTTTTCTTGGAAGGGCTATATCGTATGTTTTTTCGTTTATGGTGAATTTGATGACGCCGAAGCTTTTTCCTACAAGGTCTACTTTTCCGAAGGGTTTGATTTTTTTTATAATTTCTTCAACAGAATGATGGGTGATAAGAATATCGACATCTTCAGATGGATTTTCCCTCATGAGATCGCGTACATAGCCCCCGACAGCAAAAGAATCTTTACCAAAGTGATGAATAAAAAATTCCTTCTCTCTGAATTCAACATGCAGTTTTTTCATTTCTTAACTCAATTATAAGGGACGTTCCCTCGAAGTACCATCCTTTTGTGCTTTGTGCATATTCAAAGGGTGGTACTTTGGGGAACGTCCCTATTTATTTTCTCTATTTTCAATGATATCTGATTTATAGCATGATTTTTCACAAAATCAAAGGACACAGTTCAAATTATATTTAATAATTAGAAATATTTCCAAATCCCTGATCCTGATGAAAGCTTGTCCTCTTTAATCCGATGTTGTATCCTATTTAATTCGAAGTATAAATGAACAAAAAGAAATGATAAAAAAAATATTCTTAGTACTGGCTGTTATCTTGGTGTTTGTTGCTGTAGGTCCATCAGGATATTCTCAACAGGAACTTACCATATCTCTTAAAGAAAAGCAGATTAAAGACTTCAGCCTCTCAGGGCTTTCTCTTGTTTTTTACGTAAACATAACGAATGCTTCTTCTTTTCCTTATTATCTCTACAGTTATGATTACAGACTTTTAGTCAATCAGAAGGAATATTTTCATCTAGCAATCCCTTTAGGAAAAAGTTTGATCATCGAAGCAAAGAAAGACACGCTTCTTTCTATCCCCCTGAAAGTCACCTATAAACGCCTTTTTAAGGCGGTGGAAGGAATAGAAAAAGAGAATAAGGCTCAATGTATGCTTTCAGGAACAATGACATTCTGGGATGGCAAAACAACGGCGATACAGCTTCCTTTCGCCTTTTCTGGAAACTTTCAGATTTTTCAAAAGCCTGAAATTGAATTCCTTTCTTTTCATGTGAATGATATGACCATCGGAGGGGCGGATTTAACATTTCAGATGAGCTTTAAAAACAATAACACCTTTGAACTTCTGGTAGACAGGATAAACTACACTTTTTATTTGGAAGGACAACAGCTCGAGAAGGGTCTGATCAAAGGAGATAAAAATATAGAAGGTCGTGGAGAAAAGGTTTTTTCTCTTCAGTTTCTTTTGAGTTTTTTTGAGGTTGGAAAGGAGATGTATCAAGTCCTTCAACAGTCCTCTGCTTCTTTAAGTATTGCCGGGGAGATTGAGGTGAGAACAGCATGGGGAAGACTCACGATCCCTTTTAATAAAAGAGAAGACGTCACCATCTCCAGGACTTCCTGAACGGAGCTTTCTGCTCTATGATCAGTGTTATCATTCCCACTTACAACCGGGCCTCCTTTCTAAAAGAGGCGATTCAATCTGTACTGAATCAGGATTATTTCGTACGAGATGCTTCTGTTCCATTTGAGTTTCTCGTGATCGATGATGGCTCAACGGACAATACAGAGGAAATCGTTAAATCTTTCAGGGGAAAGGTGAAATATCACTTCAAGGAGCATGGAGGAGTAAGCGCTGCCAGGAACCTGGGCCTTAAGCTTGCCCGGGGAGAATATATTGCTTTTCTGGATTCAGATGACCTGTGGAAAGAGGAAAAGATAAGTATCCAGATGAATTTCTTGAGCACTTTCTCTAAAGCCAGGATTTGTTATACCGAGGAGATATGGATAAGGCGGGGAGTTTTTGTTAATCCCAAAAAAATACACCGCAAGTACTCAGGATGGATCTTTGACAGAGTTTTACCTCTCTGTCTTTTGAGCCTTTCTTCAGCCCTTTTCAGGAAGGATGTCTTTGAGAAAATAGGAAAATTCGATGAAGAATTGCCGGCTTGCGAGGATTATGACTTTGGAATTCGGCTTGCCCAGAAATATCCCATCTATCTGCTGCCAAAACCTTTGATCATCAAGCGAGGAGGACATTCTGACCAGCTTTCAGGAAAGTACTGGGGGATGGACAGGTTCAGAATCAAAGCCCTGGAAAAGGCAATTCACCTTCCTCTGACGCCCCATCAGGAAAAACTTGTCAGGCAGGAAATCGTGAAGAAATGCCGAATCCTGGTGCAGGGTTTTAAGAAAAGAAAAAAAATCTCTGAAGCTCAGAAATACTCATTAATTCTAGATAAGTATAAGCAAAAAGAGTAAAATCAAAAATATAAAAGTAAGCATCTTTTAGAGAATTATAATGATTTCCAAGAGGAGGAGGCATGAGCATTTTGAAGGTTATGTCGGATAGACGGAGCATAAGGAGATATAAGAAGGATCCCATTCCTGAAGATGTCCTGTTGAGGGTTCTTGAAGCTGCCCGTCTCGCTCCTTCTGGAAAAAACCTGCAGCCCTGGAAGTTCATCATTGTCAGGGATAACGCTTTAAAAGAGAAACTGGCACGGGCCTCTGCAGGACAATTTTTTATGGCTGAGGCGCCGGTTATCATTGTTGGCTGCGGTTTTCCTGACAACTGCTATGCACACATGGGCCGATATATGAAATCCTGGCCGGTGGATGTCACCATAGCGTTAGAACACCTCATCCTCCAGGCCCAGGAAGAAGGACTCGGCACGTGCTGGATAGGTTCCTTTGAAGAAGAGGAGGTCAAATCGATCCTGAATATTCCTGAAGATGTGAGGGTTTTGGCTCTAACGCCTTTAGGGTATCCTGATAAAACACCTTCGTTCAGGGGAAGAAAAAGCCTTGAGGAAATCATATCCTACGATGGGTGGGATTCAGGCTGAGTGAGTCGAAAACAAACGGGATTTTTCCAGCGAGGAAA
>JAGLWV010000093.1 GCA_023133225.1 Candidatus Aminicenantota bacterium
AAAGGGGTCTGTCCCCTTTTATTTGCTTTTATTTGTCCCCTTTTTCCTGTGGGGATCCGAAAAAGATTTAATACCAGTAGTTTATACCAAGAGAGACCTGGTATCCGCTTAGGTCAAAAGGCGTACTGTCCCGGAAGCTCCAAGCTTCTAATTTTCCTTCAGCAAAATTGTATTTAAATTCCGCTTCCAGCGTGATCCTGTTGGCAAAAGCATACATAAATCCGCCAAAAGCATGATATCCTATAGAGAGTTTACTTGTTTCTTTGGCGGTATTATCCGGATAAAGTGCAAATCCCCTTCTATTCTCTTCCAATTCCACGTCGAAGTAATCATCCTCCATAGAGAAATCGACAAAGTCACCCTGTCGAGATAGACTCCAGAGATAAACTCCCACTCCTCCTCCCACATAGGGAATTAATTTTCTTCCTCTTCCCATCGGAGTGAGTTTTACTGAAAGTTGAAGAGGAGTTATGGATACATTAAAAACATGGACTAAGGATTCACCCTCTCCAGACTCGAGGGCGTAATAGTATGGTACACCTTCCCTCCCGACATAGTTTTTGTAGATTCCCAATTTTTTTTTGCTGTATCCATCTATGCCTAATATAAAGCTTATTTCTCGAGAAAAGAAATATTCATAGGAAACACCGAAGTTTGAATTCTGGAAATTGGCTCTTGTGAGATCCAAGTAATCAAATTCATATTGCCAGAGGTCGCTTTTCGCTTTTGGGAAAAATAATCCGACTTTAAAAGTGAAAATATTAGAGAAAGAAAAGGCCGGAATCAGAAGAATTGCTGCTACGAAAAGAGCCAGCTTTTTTTTCATTTCATTTCTCCTCTCTTCATGTCTCAAGTAATTGTCTTAACACTAAAGTATAACAAAATTCGTGGTTTCCTAACACAAAAAATCTTTGGAAAAAAGGGGAAAAAGGGGACAGAAAAAAAGGGGACAGTCCCCTTTTTTTTGTCTCTATTTTTTCATTCTTTGCCAGGATTAAATCCGGGGCTGAACTTAGAACCATAAACTCAATCCAGCTGTTACCTGGAATCCACTGAGGTCAAAAGGCTCGAAGCCTTGGAAACTGTCTTTTAGAGTTCCCTCTGCATAGTTGTACTTTGCCTCAATATCGAGCGTGACTTGACGAACAAGAGGTACCATGATGCCGGCGAAAGCATGAAATCCGACAGAGATCCTGCTCTCTTCCGCATTTGCAGGATAAATGGTATATCCTTCGACATCTTTATCGAGATCGGGATCGTAAAACCATTCCCATTCATTAGGATTGACATTTTCACCTTGAATTCTAACTTTCCATAGATACAGACCGATTCCACCCCCTATATAAGGGATGATTGTTCCTGCTCTTCTATGGGGCATGAGTTTCAGGGAAGCCTGGATAGGAACGATGGATACTGAAAAAATATGTTCAATTTCAAATCCTTCTCCATAGTCAAAGGCGTAATCATCGCCGTCGATGTTTTCACCGACAAAATTTTTATAAATACCGGGTTTGGCTTTATCATACCACTCTACACTGAGGACAAAGCTCACCTGTCGATTGATGAAATACTCATAGCCAAGACCAAATGATGTGTCATAGTAGTCCTTCCTTATGAAATCCATGTTCTCGAATTCTATGTCCCAAAGATCACTTTTCATTTGAAGCTGTAAATATCCTCCCTTAAAAGTAAAAATGTCCGAGAAAGCAAGACTCGGAGCCAAAAGAATGAGTGATAGTGAAAGAATCAGACATTTTTTCATTTTTTTTCTCCTCTCTCTTGTTTATATGCAAAAGTTATGCCAATTTTAATCAAGGGGAGCTAAAGTGCTGCCTGTGCCTAAAATAGGTCAATTGTCCTCTAAGATAGGGACATTCCCTAAAGTGTCACCCCTTGAATATGATTTCGTAAAGCACAGGTCTTTGAGGGAACGTCCCTTTTTGTCTTTACTCCTTTTCCATTTCTCTTTACTATATTACCTGGAGATGGAGATGGCTGTTAAGACAACAATTCTGAAGATAAATCCAGAGCGTATTGAAGCGGATAAAATAAAAAGAATCGCAGGTGTTTTGAAAAAGGAAGGTATCATTGCCTATCCTACAGATACTTTTTATGGCCTGGGCGCATGCTGTCTTTCAGAAAATGCTGTCCGTAAGATTTATCAGATAAAAAGAAGAAGGCCATCAAAACCTCTATCCATCCTTGTCTCTGATCTGGAAATGGTGCAAAAGGTTGCTGCTGAAATTCCACCTCTTTTCCGGAAGATGGCAGATAAGTTCTGGCCTGGACCTCTAACCCTGGTTTTGAAAGCCTCACCCGAACTTCCAAAAAATCTTCTTGGGCCCGGGGATTCAATAGGTATCCGTCTTCCCGCTCTTTTATGGCTGAAAAAATTAGTGAAGGAGTCAGGTTTTCCGATAACAGCCACCAGTGCCAACATTTCAGGAGAAAGGGAAAGTGCAGATCCTGAGAAGATCATGGATTTTTTTTGTGGAAAAGTGGACCTTTTTGTCGATGGAGGCAAACTCTGTGCAACCCTGCCCTCCACTGTGATCAACCTGACATCTCAAAGGCCTGAGATTCTAAGAGAAGGGGCCGTGCCTTATTCACATCTTAAAAGATATCTTGAACGATAGGCTCTAAAGATAAAACTCCATCCCGTCAGAGGCTATCTCAAAGCCTTTCTCCTCGAGTTCTCTGCGGGCTTCTCCTTGCGGATTAAGGGCGAGATTCGTATGGTTTAAATGGGTGAAAGAGATCTTTGTCTTTCCTTCTTGTGCAACATCCCTTAAAGTTTTAATACTTGTTTTGATTAAAGGATGACCTAACTGGGAGATGTCTCGCCCCGGAAGCTCCTCTAGGGAAAAAAACGTTCCGTCCAGAAGAGCGAAGTCTACCTTTTTTGTCTCTTCCACTATCGAACGGTTCCAGGCCCCCCAGCTCTGAATATCCGGTATGTAGAGGAGTCTTTTTTTTGTTCCGGAAATTATAAAGCCGAGTGTGTCGGAGTACTCATCCCGGTGAGGGACCAGAAGGGGAAAAAGAGAGATTTGTGACGTCAGCGGGAATTCTACTCCAGGGGAGAGAAGGCGGAATGATATGTTTTCCAGGCTAACAAGCTGGCTCCAGGGGCCATTTTTGGCTAAAAAGCCTCTCATGCGGGAAGAACAATAAACTGGCAGTTTGTAGGTAGATAAAGCCTCGTGGCCGAAAAACATCAAACCCGTGTAATGTCCGATATGGGCATGGGTGAGGATAACGCCATGCGGGAATTTTCTTACACGTTGTTTATCATCGGGTAATCTCTTAAAAGCCATATCCAGTTGGACCCGGATGTCAGGGGTGGCATCAAGAAGGAAAAATCTCTTCTCTTTTAGGTCCAGGATGGCAAGTGATGAGATGAGACGAGAAAATTGCTTGTCTTTGCGTGCCTGAAGGCAATTCTCGCAGTAACAACCTGCGTGGGGAAAACCTCCATCCTGAGCGGTTCCCAGGACCAAAACAAGAACATCCGTTTCTTGCCGTGCCTTTTTTAGATTTTCTGGCCAGACTCTGAGCTTCCGTGTATGAAGAATTGCTTCCATGCCAGCGAAGGCACCAAAACAGGAAGACAAAAAATTTCTTCTTTTCATTTTACCGGTTAACACAATCTAAAATTTATCGGATCCCATGTCATTGTGGGCGACTGTAAGGAGCGATCTTACACAACCTTGGAACCCGGGGGAATATCTTTATCAAAGAACGGAATAGAGGCTTTTCCCTCCACTTCCGCAGCCAGGAGCATTCCCTTGGATTCGATTCCCCGGATGACTGCCGGCTTCAGATTAACGATCATTACGACCTTCTTTCCTACCAGTTCCTCAGGAGAATAGGCATCGGCTACTCCTGCCACTATCGTTCGTGTTTCTGTTCCTATGTCGGCTTCCATCTTGATGAGCTTATCTGTACCTTCAACTTTTTCAGCTTTAAGAATTTCTCCGACTCGAAGGTCCATGCTTTTAAATTCATCAAAGGTGATGTATTCCATTTTTTCCTCCTTTTGAGATGAAACAGGCTGAATTTTCTCTTCCTTTAAAAAGTCTTTTAATAAAATCCTCGGAAAAAGAGGATAGGGCTTTTTTGTTATTTGGCCAAGCTTCAGGTCTTCGATTTTTAACCCTGATAATGAAACATCGCTTATGGGGTTTTCTTCTCCAAGAAGATCCCAGATTTTTTCTGAAGATTCAGGAATGACAGGATAGAGAAGACAGCTTATAGCCCTGAGGGCTGCTGTAGCCTGGTATAGTATTCTTCCCAGCCTTTTCTTTTTGGACTTGTCCTTAGCCAATTTCCAGGGTTCGTTATCGGCCAGATATTTGTTGACCGACCTGATGTAAGCCCAGATTTCTTCGAGTGCTTTATTGAGAGCATACTCCTCGTAGAATTTGAATGATTTTTCTTTAAGTTCTTCGAATCCCAGACGGAGTTTTTTATCCTTTCCCTCTTCTTCGTCAATTTCTTCGATTTTTCCGTTAAAAAAGTTCTGGATCATGGTCAGGGTGCGGTGGACCAGATTTCCCAGGTCATTGGCCAGGTCAGAATTCACCCGGTGGATGAATCCTTCATGGGAAAAGTTACCGTCAAGGCCGATAGGGATTTCTCGCAGCAAAAAATAGCGTAAAGGATCGGCTCCGAACGTTTTGAGAATAATATGGGGATCAAGCACATTGCCCTTGGATTTGGACATTTTTGTTTCATCTTTTAACCACCAGCCGTGTCCAAAGACTGTCTCGGGGAGTGGAAATTCTGCAGCCATGAGAAATGCAGGCCAGAAGATCGCGTGAAATCTCAGGATATCTTTTCCTATGAGATGAACAGTTGCCGGCCAGAATTTATTAAAATTTTCCATGTTCCAATCGTACCCTATTCCTGTCAGGTAATTGTGCAGTGCGTCAAACCAGACATAGATGGTGTGGTCGGAGTCATCCGGCACAGGAATTCCCCACTTGACCGTTGTTCGGGTGATGCTTAAGTCCTTCAGTCCTTGCTTGACGAAACTTATGACTTCATTCATTCTGCTTGGCGGACGGGCAAAATTTGGATTTTTAGCATAGAAATCAAGAAGGGGCTTCTGGTAGGCTGAAAGTTTGAAGAAATAGCAATCTTCAGAGACAATATTGGCTTTTGTGCCACAATCCGGGCACATCTTGTATCCGCCTTTCTCCAGAGGAACATCATCGGCCAGGTAATGTTCATTCGAGACACAATACCATCCTTTATAGATTCCTTTGTAAATATCTCCCTTATCCTTGAGTTTGCGAAAAATCTTTTGAACGCCTTTTTCATGGATGGATTCAGTCGTACGAATGAAAAAATCATAGGATATGTGGAGGGCCTTCCACAAGTGCTTATATCTTTCTACCACCTGGTCTGCCAGTTCAATCGGCTGTAATCCCTTCTCTTTTGCTGCCTTTTCCACTTTCTGTCCATGCTCATCTGTTCCGGTGAGGAAGAAGACATCCTCTCCCAGGAGCTTTTTATAGCGGGTGATGGCATCGGCAATGATGGTGGTGTATGCATGTCCTATATGAGGGACATCATTGACGTAGTATATAGGGGTTGTGATGTAGAAAGCTTTCTTAGACTTCTTTGCCACCGAATATTCCTCCTTTGATCAAAGTCATAGCCTCTGCTCGTGTTTCACCGTGAGTGCGAAAGGAGCCTCTTACAGCCGATGTAACGGCTAGAGATTTTGGCTTTTTTGCTCCTCTCATGGACATACACATGTGTTCAGCCTCGATGACAACCATCACACCAAGAGGTTTAAGATGATCCATAATGAGATCGGCAACCTGTTTGGTCAGCCTTTCCTGGACTTGCAGTCTACGAGAGAGGATATCGACAACCCTCGCAATTTTACTCAGGCCAACGATCCTTCCTCCCTTGGGAATATAAGCAATATGGGCGACTCCAGCAAAAGGGAGGAGGTGATGTTCGCACATCGAGTAAAGAGGGATGTTTTTGAGGAGAACCATTTCATCATGCTTTTCTCCTTGAATCACCTGTAGTTGTTCGGAAGGATTTTCCATTATTCCTCCCAGGATTTCAGAAAACATTTGAGCAACCCTTTGAGGTGTTTCTTTCAGCCCTGACCGTTTGGGGTCTTCACAGACACCCTCTATAATGAGCTTGACTCCTCTTTCGATCTTCTTAAGATCCACTTTGTTCTCCTTGATTTTTACAGGCATTGCCGGTTTTGGTCACCAAAATCAGGTGGTTTTTTCTCTATCCTCTCAAGAATTTTTATATGATTTATAGAATTCTCTAAGAGCAAGCTGCATGATTTCTATAACGGGGAGCTTGCTCTTTTTTGCAAGCTTCAAACAATCTGAAAATTCAGGTTGAATGTTGACTTCTTTCCCTTCGCAGTAGGAAATTTTAACCGCTATGTCTGAGCCAAGAACACGGATTTTCTTGAGTTTCCTTTCCAGGACTCGTCTTTCTACGGGAAAGTATCTTACGCCTATAGAGCTTGTTTCTTTAAAAACAGTCTTGATAAGAGTATCTATTTTATCAGCCTCAGCCATCACGGTCAATTTTGAGGCCAATCTTCCTTTTTTCATTACAATTGGAGTGAGAAAAACGTCCAGTGCTCCTTGAGCAAATGCTTTATCAAAGAAAGAGGCCAGGACCTGTGGGTTGGAATCATCGATATTGGCTTCGATGATGTAAACTTTTTTATCTGCATGGAATTCTTTTGTGTTCCCGTAGAAAGCTCTCAGAATGTTAGGAAAGTTGCGAAAGTTGCGAGCGCCTGCTCCACATCCGATTTTTTCATAAGAGATCTCAGGGAAAGGGCAATATTTTTTTACCAGCGTCGAGACAATGGCCGCTCCTGTCGGTGTGACAAGCTCTTCTTCTATCCAGGCTGAATATACGGGGATGTTTTTGCACAGCTCTGCCACCGCCGGGGGTGGAACAGGGAGGACACCATGGGATGTTTTAACCCATCCCTGGCCGAGATTCAAAGGTGAGGAGTAGAATTCCCTTATATCGAGGAAATCAGCCAGGAAACAGGTCCCTACGATATCCACTATCGCATCATCAGCGCCGGCTTCATGGAGATGAGTCTCGTGGAGTTTGCTTCCGTGAACCTTTGCCTCAGCCTTAAAGAGCGTTTTGAAAATAGCCAGGGCGTTCTTTTTCACAGGTGACGAGAACGGACTCTGCTTTATGAGACTTTCAACATCAGACCATTTCCGGGCAACTGTCTTTTTTCTTTTGACCAGTATATCCACCTTTAATCCTCGAAGGCTTGCCTTTTTGGTTTCCTTGATCCGGATATCCACAGGAAGCTTAAATTCAGCCATCTTTCCCTTAAACAGGGAGGGAGATACTCCTAAGTCGAGAAGGGCACCCAGGACCATATCTCCGCTCAGCCCGGCTGAAGCGTCAAAATATACATATTTCATCTCAGTTTATTCCTTCCTTAAGGCATTCCTTAGAGTTCCTCATCGATCAAAGGCAGGATATCCCCTGCTTTTCCTCTAAAGGAGAAATCGGCGTACGAGGTGAGAGGAGTCGGATCGAGGTTGATTTCAACAACCTTTGCACCCGCTTCAGCGGCAGAAAGGGGAAGTGAAGCGGCCGGCTGGACAACTGCAGAGGTTCCGATGACAAACATCACCTCACAGCCAGAGCTCAGGAGAAAGGCATTGTGGAGAATGGCAGGGTCGAGTGATTCTCCAAACCAGACAATGTGAGGCCTGAGAAGGGCTCCACACTTGGGGCACGATGGCGGAATGTTTTTTAAGGGAGTCTCAATATTTTCTGATATT
>JAGLWV010000094.1 GCA_023133225.1 Candidatus Aminicenantota bacterium
ATCTCATGATTAAAGAAAAAATTCCTCGAGCCGAGATTGGAATTTTAGGAGGAACCGGTCTTTATGAAATAGAGGGATTGACAAACATGGAGGAGGCAAAATTCGAAACCCCGCTAGGGAAACCTTCTGATGTTTACATCCTGGGCTCGTTGGAAGGGAAAAGAGTTGCCTTCCTCAGCCGGCATGGAAGAGGGCACACGATTCTTCCCTTTGAGATAAATTACAGGGCAAACATCTATGGCTTTAAAATGCTCGGTGTAGAGAGGATTATTTCAGTAAATTCCGTGGGTTCGCTAAAGGAGGAAATAAAGCCCAGAGATATTGTTCTCTCTGACCAGTTTTTCGATCGAACAAGGCGAAAGAACTCGTTCTTTGGCGAAGGGATCGCTGCTCATGTCAGCTTTGCTTATCCTGTCTGTCCTGAACTATTGACTGTCTTGTATGGAGCAGGAGAGGAACTTGGATTGAGAATCCGCAAAGGAGGCACTTACATCTGCATCGAAGGGCCTTCTTTCTCCACAAAAGCCGAATCCAACATCTACCGCGATTGGGGCTGCGATCTTATAGGAATGACCGGTGCCACAGAGGCAAAATTGTGCCGGGAAGCTGAATTATGTTATGTTACCATGTGTTTAGTCACTGACTATGATGTCTGGCATAAAACGGAAGAACCTGTCACGGTTGAGATGGTTATGGATAATATGCGCCGGAATATCGACAACGCCAATGCTATCATCAAGAAAGCTGTAGCCGTGCTTCCACCCGGGAGAAATGGTAAATGTGAATGTGCACACGCACTCAGGAATTGTATCGTTACGCAAAGCGATCATATTCCCGAAAAGAAAAAAGAAGACCTCAGGTTTATTATAGGTAAATATATAAAATAGAAACTATTGCTGCGGAGTAAGATTAAATAATAAATTATTGAGAAAATGAGTTTAGTAATAGTTGGCGCCTTTAACTTTGATACTATTGAAACTCCTTACGGCAGGAAGGAGCGGATCGTGGGAGGATCAGGGCCGTATTGCAGCCTGGCTGCAAGTTTTTTTACCCAGCCAAAGACTGTAGGGGTTGTAGGAGAAGATTTTCCACAGGAGACGATTGAGTTCTTCAAGAGCAGAAAGATCGATACGCGTGGCCTAGAAGTCAAGCCCGGAAAGACTTTTCACTGGGAAGGGCGCTATGGCGAGGATCCCAATCAGAGAACAACGATCAAGACAGAATTGAATGTCTTTGAACATTTTAATCCTCAACTTCCTCAAGACTACAGGGAAGCTGATGTCGTTTATCTGGCGAACCTCGATCCGGACTTCCAGGAGGGCATTCTTTCTCAAGTGAAAAAGCCTGTGCTTGTTGTACTGGACACCATAAACTTTTGGATCGAGAAAAAACCAGCTACACTTTTAAAGGGCTTAGAAGAGGTGGATATTCTTTTTGCCAATGATGAAGAGACAAAATTAATGGCTAAAGAGATAAATCTGCTTAAAGCCGGGAAAAAGCTTCTCCAAATGGGACCTTCACTCATTATCATCAAGAAGGGAGAGCATGGAGCACTGGTATTAGGAAAGGATTTTACTTTTGGTGTATTGGCTTATCCTTGTGAAGATGTTTATGATCCCACAGGTGCAGGAGATAGTTTTGCAGGAGGCTTTCTGGGCTATCTGGATAAGGTCAAGGCTTTTGACAGAGAGAGTGAAATACGCAAGGCTTCAGTTTACGGGAGTGTCCTGGCCTCGTTTGTCATCGAAGATTTCGGTATCGAGCGCTTCAAGTCTCTTTCTTTCCCGGAAATAGAAGAACGCTTTTCCTCTTTAAAAAAATTTGTTTCTTTTTAGCCTGAATGATTCACGGGCTTGCGCTCATATGCGTTGGCTGCAAAGCCACTATCTTCATTTGCTAAATTTGAATCTTTTACTTAAATTGAAAAGAACGGGTGTTATCGAAATCTGCCATTGGCCTTTCCACTACAGTCCTAATG
>JAGLWV010000095.1 GCA_023133225.1 Candidatus Aminicenantota bacterium
TAATCACGTAAAATAACTGGCTGTGCATTCTGCAATAGTAGCATAATTTGAGGAGGGGGAGAATATTCGGCCATAAAGGTGAGTTTGAGGGATTGACATCTTTTTGCGTGGAGATTTATAATTCTTTGAGATCAGAAAATATTAAAAGGAGGCATTGAATGAAAAATCAGAACAAAAGATTCACAATTCCAGTTTTTTTTCTTTTAACGGCTTTTGTGTCGATTTCTCTGGTTGGTGCAGCTAAGGCACCAGAACTCACGTTCGACCATAATTATACTTACAAAGAAGTGGTCGCCTATCTAAACGGAGTAGCCAAAGCTTATCCGAATATCACCAAGCTGCACACTATCGGGAAGAGCTATCTGGGGAAAGATCTCCTGGTCCTGGAGGTTACTAACCATGCTGCGGGGAAGCCTTTAGAGAAGCCTGGCTACTGGATAGACGGTAACCTTCATTCAAGTGAAGTGATGGGCGCTGCCGTGTGTCTCAAGACCATCGGTACCCTCGTAAAGCAGTACGGTAAAGATCCATTCATTACTAAGCTTGTGGATACAAGAACGGTTTACATCATGCCCAAGCTCAATCCCGATGGATCAGACCATTATCTCACCAAGCCTGACGGGATGCGAAGTAGTGTTCGTCCTCATGATGCTGATAGAGATGGCTTGTTGGATGAGGACCCTTCCGAGGACCTAAATGGTGACGGCAACTTAACAATGATGAGGGTAAAAGATGAGATGGGACCCATGAAAATTTCGCCCGATGACCCTCGCCTGATGGTGCGCAGAAAAGAGGATGAGAAAGGAGAATGGATAGTCTATTCAGAAGGGATCGATAATGACAATGACGGCAGGTTCAACGAGGATGGAGTCGGCGGATTGGATATTAACCGCAACTGGCCAGCACAGTGGAAACAGGAGTGGATACAGCGCGGTTCTGGTCAGTATCCGTTATCCGAACCTGAAACCCGGGGAGTAGTTGAATTTCTTCACTCTCACCGGAATGTCACAGGGCTCATCAACCATCATATGTCTGGAAACTTCGTTTACCGGCCGCCTAATAATCGCCACTTCAATCCCATAACTGGTGAGGAAGAAGATATGGCTCCTGAGGATGAAGCAATCTACCAGGTATTCGGGAACAAATACCAAGAAATCCTGAACAAGCAGCCAGTGCGGAAGGTTCTGGGCAGAGGAGCTCCTCCGAGGAGTGGGGCAATCTGGGGCGTTATGATCGGATGGGCTTATGACCATTACGGGGTTTTCAGCTGGGTCCCTGAAATGGGATCATTAGCTCCTTTTTGTGACTATGATAAAAATGGAAGAGCATCCGAACTTGAGCGGCTGCGCTGGAATGATGAGGAAATGGGAGGCAAAATCTTTGTCGACTGGAAGCCATATGACCATCCTCAGCTGGGCAAAGTGGAGATCGGTGGATTTGTTCGAAAACTCTATAATCCAAAATTCAAGAGTTATACCAGTCTTATGTGCTATCCTAGCCCGGCTTATGATGACTTTTTAGTTAAGCACACAAAGTGGAACCTCTACCTCGTCTCCATGTCTCCCTCTGTGCGGATAGTCAGCGTTGAGACAACTCCAGGAGATGCGGGCTACTTTAAGATAACTGCAAAAATCCAGAATCAGGGATTTCTCCCGACCAATGTCACCCAGCAAGCCGTACGCAACAGAACTGCTAAAACAGTGAAAGCCACATTAACTTTGACAGGAGCTAAAATAGTTATGGGAAAAAAGAGAGTTGATCTGGGGCATTTACCCGGGCACACCGTGAGGTCCTCTTCTCCCGTTAACACAGTGGAGTGGATGGTTAAAGCCACTGGCAGAAAAGCACCAACAGCAGTCATTAAGGCTGTTTCAGAAAAAGGAGGAACCGACACGAAGAAGCTAACCCTTCGTTGATGCGAGGATTCGTCACCGGGGCTTGATTCATCAAGCCTACGTTTATGTTTATTCTTTGAATGTTTTTGATTAATCAAAAAAAAAGGCCGAAGACCTCATGGTCTTCGGCCTTTTGGTTTCGTGTCTATTAAACTCTCGCCATTAGAGCTTGATGCCTAGGCTGACACCAATATTGAGGTCAGGCCCTGAACTGTTTCCAGTAAGGACCCATGGCCCTCTGAGAAAGATGGTATCGTACATATAAGCTTCTATGAAAAATCCCTTCTTCATGTTAACGGTAAACCCGAATGCAGGAGTTAAAGAAGAGGTAGCCTGAGCACTAATTGTTTCCCAATCTTCGGTTTCAGGATCAGTGTCAGGATTTATCAGCGTATTTTCCTTAGAAGTCTCGAAGGTGATTGAAGCCCGCATCGTAAACCAGCTGAACAGTCGTTTCTCGGCCAGCATTCTCAGAATCGGAAAATAGGATGTGCTTGGATTGTTCTTTTGGGAATCTGTATCAGCCGTCTCCACGCTCCTCTCTTCCTGTGACTTATCGGTCATAAAGCCCACCTGGAGACCAACATTATAGCCTTCTCCATGGAACAGGGGCCCTGCCAAAAAAACCAAGCTCTTCTGGGCTCGTCCATAAGTTGTTATATCATCAGAAGTGTCGGTGTCGGGGTCGACCTCAAGAGAACCTCCATAGGAGAGATAGGAAAAGTTGGCGATTAGGTCGGTACTTTTGTTTATCGTATAGTCGACTTTTATGTTAACATCCATATCCGTTCCGGAAAATGATGCTTTCTCATTGTCTTCTGTTGAGTCAGCAGCAATGGTATATTCATAGAGATACTTGGGCTTTCCAAAACCGATATCGATGGCCAGATTTAGGTTGTCCTTTAGCGAGTATCCCAAACCTGCTCGGAACATCATGACCGAGATTTCCTTTTTGAAGATATCATCTCTTTCGGTGGAAACTGATTGGGGATTATTAATGCGGCTGCCAGAAACTCCCCGGCCAACATAGTTGAGGCCAAAACCGGCCTTTAGCTTGTTGCCCAGGGGAAGGGCATAATAGAGGCCAAAGGATCTTACGCCATTTACATCAGTTACATTTACGCCATCGACTCCTACATTGTCTTGACCACAAATTGGTGCGACTAAGCCGTTTAAATTGTTTATATCTTGGCCTGGACCAGACCAGATATTGTTCCGGTAGCTGCCGTAGCGTTTTCCGAGTTGAAGACCGAGAACTCCGGGCAGGCCAAAAGACTCCATCTTAATAAAGCCGAAACCGCTATAGATTGCTCCGTCATAGTCAATGTTTATAAAATCGGGATTGTCCAGCATATA
>JAGLWV010000096.1 GCA_023133225.1 Candidatus Aminicenantota bacterium
ATAGGGTTGAGCAGAGAATCAACCGAAGTGATCACCATCCCTGCAGGTGTTAACTCGTGATAGATTGCCCCTGTAAGAACAATCTTTCGTGAATCCGTGGCCTGCATATTAGCAACAAAAATCAGGAAAATAGTCCCAACCAAAACAAATTGTCCGATTCTTCTCATTTTAAATTACCTCCGTTTATGTATAGGTCTTGGAAGCCCTCGCTTCCTTTAATAAGGGACCTTCTTTTTTAAGAATATTTAATTTTTGCTTCTCAAGAACCCTTCAACTTTTTCTTATTGTTATAAATACTATTTATTTCATATTCCCTTTATGTGGTCAATAACCTTTAGAGGTGATTTTAGAGGTGATTTTTTACTTTTTAATATTTCTTGGAGAGGTCTTTAATGCAATTTTAACTAAATTGGAGCGGCTAAACTTATGGATGAAAAGAGAAGCGGGATTGCAAGGTTTGAATGATTGAAGGGAGGAAGAATGGACAAGAGATTTTTCGTCAGGGGATACAGGGAGAAAGCCAAGTCCCTAACTTTTTATGACCCCGAGCCCTATACATTACCAGAGGCAATGAGTAAGGCCAACGAATATTTAATCAAAATAAGGCGGCTTGAAAAGATAATGCTCTTTGAGCGAGGAGAAACAGATGAGAAAAAAGCAGTTATCTAGCCAGGCTTTCAGCTTGGACAGATGCAGTTAAATATCGCTCTTATTCATGCCGCAGTGAATCGGCTGGGTTGGAGAGAGAGGCACGAATGGAATGGTAACTGATGGTCAGAAAGGCAATGCCTAATGCAAAACCCGCTGCTAGAGCAAAGGTCCAGACTTCGATGTTTGTCCGGTAGGCGAAGTTCTGAAGCCAGCGGTTCATAGCGAAAAAAGCTACCGGCCAGGCGATTATATTAGCGATCGCCACCCACTTGAGAAAATCCCGTGAAAGCAGCACTACTATCTTTCCTACATCAGCCCCTAGGATTTTGCGGATACCGATCTCTTTCGTTCTCCGCTCGATAAGAAAAGACGCCAGCCCGAACAGACCCAGACATGAGATAAATATTGCCAGGGCTGTGAATACATTAAAGATCGATCCAATCCGGCTGTCCGTACGGTAAAGATTGTCCAGCGACTCATCCAGGAAACCGAACACAAAAGGGTATTCCGGACAGTGCTTCGAATAAATCCTGCGTACGGCCTGGATATTATTATTGATGCTCTCTGTTCTCACCTTAACAAAAACATATCTGTTTCGCTGTGGGTCGATCCGCAAAAGCAGGGGCTCGATTTCTGTGTGTAGGGATTTGTAGTGGTAGTCCTTAACGACACCGATAATGGCACCTTTGTAATTCCACAATTGTAACATTTTTCCAACAGGTTCCTCATATCTCATGAGTCTGACCGCCGTTTCGTTGACTATGTATGCATCTTTATCTGAAGGGAATTCCTTGGAAAAATCTCTTCCATCGACGATCTCCATCCCGAAAGTTTTGATGAAGTCGTAGTCGACCGCATTATGATGAACGAGTATATTATCTTCAGGAGTCATCCCTTCCCACCTAAAAGCTGAGGTGGAGTGGACCGTATACGTCGGGAGATTGGAGGCCCTGGTGATATTTTCGATCCCTGATAACTGGAGCAATTCTGTTTTAAAGGCATCATAGTTTTGCCGGAGACTGCCGCGCAGGCGGAAATGCATAACAGCTTCTTTATCGAATCCGAGATTCCTGGATTGGATGTAGCGGAGCTGGCTTCCGATGATGAGTGTCCCGGCGATAAAAACGATGGAAAGTGCAAACTGAAGGACGACCAGAGCTTTACGGAAAAAGGCGCTTCGTGTACCGGTCAGCGAGTCCCCGCGGAAGATGGATGCTGGCTGAAAGGAGGATAGAAAAAGGGCGGGGTAGATCCCGGAAAAGATTCCTGTGAATATGGCGATTCCCACCAGGAAAAGAATAACTGCCGGCGAGAAGATTAAAGACAGCGGGAGGCTTTTTGCGGTCAAAGAGTTAAAGATCGGCAGGAAGAGCAGGACCAATACAGAGGCGATCAGGCAGCCTATGAGGGCGAACAGGACGGATTCTCCGAAGAACTGCAGGATAAGCTCAAGTCTACGGGCTCCGACGACCTTCCGGAGTCCGACTTCCTTGCTTCGAATCCCGGAGCGAGCCGTAGCCAGATTCATGAAATTAATGCATGCTATCAGCAAAACAATAAATGCCACGGCTGTGAAGATATAGACGTACTGCGACCGGTCCTGCGTGGCACCGTAAAGGTCAATAGCATAATCTGAGCGGAGATGGATATCCTTGACCGGTTGAAGCCGGATCCGGGTTGAGGTTTTATCGTAAATTTTCTTTAGATAACCATAAACCTCTTTGCCCAGCTTATCCGCGTCGGCGTTTTCAGCAAGTTGCACATAAGTGTAGAAATTATTGTTCCACCACCCTCCTCCGTATCCTATTTCTTTGATGAGGATATCAAAATGGCCCACACAGTCAAACCGCATGTGGGAATTAATGGGGATGTTTTCCATCACACCCGAGACCAAAAAATCCCAGTTGTTAGCCAGGCGGATTGTCTTTCCGATGGGATCTTCGCTTCCGAAATATTTCTCGGAAATCTCCTCGCTGATGACAACTTTCCTGATATCGGGGAGGATAGTTCCCGGACTGCCCTTGAGCAGAGGAAAGGTGAACATTTGGAAAAATGCAGGGTCTGCGAAAGCGAATCCGCTTTCGTAAAACTCTTTGTCCCCTGTAGAGACGAGCATGCTGCTCATGATTTTGAAGCGCGCGAATTCGACAACCTCGGGATAATCTGCCTTGAGGCCGGGTCCCAGAAGCTCAGGGGTGACAGCGACCGGAAAGATGGTGCCGTCCGTATAGATCTGGTCTTCGGTCAGCCTGTAAAGGTTGTCGATGTTGGTGTGGAACCGGTCGAAGCTCAATTCATCCTGAACCCACAGCAGGATAAACACGCAGACGGCAATCCCGATTGCCAGTCCTGTGATGTTGATTAGGGAATAACCTTTGTGTTTTTTGATGTTTCTAAGGGCAATTTTGAGATAATTTTTTAGCATGATGACTCTCTCCAGGAGGCTTTCTTTATTTAAAAGACAGGATGAATCCCCACATCCGACATCCAGCCAGGTTGGGAGGATGTTTCTTTGTTTTTTGAATCAGATTATACATCCTCTCTATTACAGACGTTTTTTAACTGAAAAAGGTTGTCGTTGGTTACTAAGAAATTGTTCGGATAAGGATATGTATTGTTCAAAAATGGACATATAGAGCTTTATATGTGGGAGAAAAACTCTGGGAGCAGATCCGTTATTCCTGGGGCAGTTTCAACTCGAATGCCATCACAGAAGGAAGATAGTCGATATTTTTCTTTCCAAGCTCCACAATTTCGATGGACTTGTAGAATTTGGGATTAAGCCCAATACCCGAAATGTATATCCTATTATTTTCGAAATCAACCGCGTACGCCTGGCCTGTGTACTCCAAGGAATAATTGAGTGGAGAGACTACATAATCCGTCCGTTCTCCCGAAATGGTGTTGATCATAGTGATTCCTGAACCCTTAATCATCGAACGATAGGGGCGGACGTAGTACACTCCTTGGAATAATTTAGAATAATTTTCACCAGCTATCTTGAGCTGGAATTTCGCCTGCTCAAGAGCCCCGATGTCAACGGCTTTCATCCGGGCCTCCAGTCTTGCCACGATTATTGTGGTGGCAAGGTTTACAAGAGAAATTGTGAGTTCCATATTGGCTCTTCTGCGCTCAGCTCTATGTTGTCGTTTGAGTGCTCCAATCTCGGATTGCAAGGCACCTATCCTCTCCTGACTTGCCAATTGGCGAGAAAGGTTTGAGCTCCTTGGAGAGGAAAAAACAGAAGCAGTCCTCTGGAACACCACTTTCTTGTGGGAAATGACAGAATCAAGATATGTTCGGGATACTGGAGGAAGAGAAGGGATTGTTGGAGCGGGCCCAACCTGGACTCCTCCTATTATAGCCCTTTGACTAAGCTGGATGAGCCTCTGGACTTCTGCGTATTCACGAATGGATTCAACATAATGTTCAAACAGATTACTTAGCCTTCGGAGAGTAAAGGATACAATATTGGATTCGTTGGCTATTATGATGCTTTTTGATGTCAGTCGAATCCTTTCCGGGAGATTGGCTTTTTCGAAATTCTCGAATGGGAGCGTCATTTTTATCAGGGGAGTTCCTTTGGTCTTGTCCAACTTGATGAAATTATTACCAGCAGTAAAATTGAGAGAGGCTTCGTCCTCGTAAAGCAAGCTGTGGAGGGTGTCTTGAGTATCGTATAGCCAAAGAATTGTTCCATTTTTACTTTCAATACAGGAGATGATGCTGTTTGTGCTGGATCTGCCTTGGCTAACAATAAATATTTTCTCTCCGGATGCCAAAATAGTAGTGACATTACTGCCCTGAACTTTTCTATCCCATGCAGTTGAGCCGTCCGAGAGCTTTAATCTGAAAATTACTCCGAATTTATCCGCGGCGTAGAGGGAATCTCCTTCAATCCTGGGAAAAGCTTTATCGGGCGCTATACTAATATTCCTACGTGTCCATAGAATTTGACCGTTTCGGGGAGAGATGGCAGCGAGTACTCCCCCATAAACCAAGATTTCCTCTGCTTCAGGAAAAGTAAGGAGAGAGGGAATCTCTTTTCCAGAAAAAGGTATGCTTTGCATCCATTTCTGCCCGCCGTTCATCAGGTTAAGGGCGGTTATTTCCATTGTTTTTTCGTCACGTTGTGAAGATATGATGAGATCACCCTGAGAGACCGCACTGGAACCCGTGCCACCTTTAATTCTTTTTTCCCATCGAACAGATTTATAATCGGGTCCTAAAGCTTGATAAAGGACTTTTTTGGGTGAGCGCTCTTCGATTATGACAATGGGCTCTATTACTAGCAAAGTATATGTGTATTCTATCGATGCTTTTTTGGGTATTCTCCATAGGATTGAGCCTTTTGAAGAATCAAGAATAAGAAATTCCTTGTTTCGAAGAGTCCGATCCTTCCCGAGTGCTGATGTGCTGACCATAAGCTTGTTTCCAGGGAGTATTGTCATCGATTCTATAACCATGTCATCGAGTGGAGTTTGCCAGAGAGGGATTTGGCCTTGGGGGCGGATAAAATCCGCTGAATCTGCTATTTTTTCTGTTTCATCATAAGAAACGGTTTTTATACAGCTCGATGTTAAAAAAATGAAGAAAACAATGCATATTGCTGCTGCAAGTCTTATCCTTTTAATTTTTTAAACTCTTAAATATAGATGGTTAGTTATACTCAATCGAATCAAAAAGTTGATTAATTTCTTCTTCAAATTCGGGTAAATCAGCCTCTGATAGTGTTATCATAAATAGGTGTTTTTTCCCAGCCATGAAAACCCATGTGTTAATGACAGTGATTGATCCTACTCTCATTTCGCCCGTTGCCTCGAATGCTGGTTTTCCGTTGATATTAATCACCTGCTCTTTTTTGATCCTGAATCCTCCTTTCTGGATCTCTGCAACAAAATCCCTTCCGAATTTTTCGATATCTTCAACCTTTTGTTTCATGGCGTTGAGGGTGGCTTTAGGTTTTTTCGTTTTCAGAGCCTTTTTGCGTTTCATTTCAAAAACGGGCTGGAAAGAACCTTCCTCTTCTTCATCATCCATATTAATGACTTTCCAGCCATCCGGAACAGTTGCTTTGAAACCGTAGTTTTTACTCTCATAAGTTTCAATTGCTAGGCTGATACTGACTAGACTTCCTAAAGCAAAAAGTGATACTAAAAATAGCGCAGTGAAATTAGGAAACCTTCTCATGGAAACCTCCTTTTAGAAGCGATTTATTGTGGTCTGAACTATATTAAAGATTAAATTAGATGTCAAGATTTAAAGCCTCGCTCCTTTCTGAGCCTTTTTTCTTGATTTCGCATTGAATAGTTGATATACCAGATATCATTCATATTTTAAATTAATAACAAGGAGTTAATGAAATGTTTGATTCGAAAGTTTATATCCAGAGGAGAAACAGGTTAAAAGAACAGATAAAATCGGGTTTGATCATTTTCTTGGGAAACGAGGAATCTCCGATGAATTATTCGGCAAATCCATACCACTTCAGACAGGACAGCACGTTTCTTTATTTCTTCGGGCTTGATTTTCCCTCTCTTGCTGCTGTGATTGATGTTGATGAGGAGAGGGATATCGTTTTTGGAAATGATGTGGGAATCGAAGATATTATCTGGATGGGCTTTCAACCTTCGATTAAAGAAAGAGCCATGCAGGCAGGTATTGAAGAGACAATGCCCCTTGATAAGCTGGAAGAGACAGTCAAAACAGCTGTGCAGAAGGGTAAAAAAGTGCACTTTCTTCCTCCCTACAGGCCGGAGACAGTAATAAAGATCGGGCAGTTAATGAATCATCCAGATGCCGGAAAAGACCATTCTTCAGAGGATTTGATCAAAGCGGTGGTGGAGCAGAGATCGGTCAAGATAAAAGAAGAGGTTGAGGAGATGGAAAAAGCACTCAGCGTGACACATGAAACCTATTCTGTGGCGATGAGAATGACAAAACCTGGTATCTATGAAAGAGAGATCGCGGGGAAAATGGAGGGAATCGTTCTCTCTCATGGTTATACTATTGCTTTTCCGACGATACTCACCATCAACGGACAGATACTGCATAATCATTATCACGGCAATATCCTCAAGGAAGGCCAACTCCTGGTTATTGACTCAGGTGCAGAGTCTTCTTTACACTATGCTTCCGATATTACCCGGACGATCCCTGCAGGTGGGAAATTTTCCCCAAAGCAAAAAGAAATATACGAAATTGTTCTCAACGCCCAGGGAAGTTCTATCGATGCCATTAAGCCTGGCACAAAATTCAGAGATATCCACCTCCAGGTTGCAAGAATAATTGCAGATGGAATGAAAGAGCTTGGGCTTATGAAAGGAGATATGGATGAGGCACTCGAAGCAGGAGCTCATGCTTTATTCTTCCCCCACGGCTTAGGTCATCAGATTGGACTTGATGTCCATGACATGGAAAATTTGGGAGAAAATTATGTCGGCTATGATGATAAGACAAAAAGAAGCGACAAGTTCGGTTTTGCCTATTTGAGATTTGCCCGGGAACTTCAGCCCGGCTTTGTGATGACAGTTGAGCCCGGAATTTATTTTATCCCTGCACTGATAGATAAATGGAAAGGGGAAAATAAGTTCACTCAGTTCATCAATTATGAGAAAATCGAAGAGTATAGAGATTTTGGTGGGATCAGGATCGAGGATGATGTCCTTGTTACAGAAAGCGGACACAGAGTACTGGGGATGCCTATTCCAAAAACAATAGAAGACGTGGAGGAAATCACAGGAAAAGAATGATTCCCTCAACAGAATCCACACCCATTACCTTTGTTTTTCATGTTCAGGGCCAACTATGATTTCCAGCCCATATTCTGGATTAAGAATATTTTTGATGTAAGCATTGATCTGCTCTAGTCCGGTGGTCTCAATTTCCTGGGAAAATCGGTTGAGATATTCAAACCCTAGACCCAGGGCCTCGAAAGCAGCAAGATTGTTGGCTCTTGTCTCTTTTGTTTCATTCTTCCTCAGGAAAGAGGCTTTTGTATAGATTTTTGTAGTTTCAAACTCCTCTTCGGTGATTCCATTCTCATAGAGATCATAGAGAACAGTTTTAAGAGCCTCCAGAGCTATCTCTTTTTTCTCCTTATCTGTTTCAAGGTAGGCCTTTAGAATCCCCCCATCTTCCATTTGAGTTGCACTACAATTGACATTGTAGGCAAGTTTTTCTTTTGACCTTAGGGCCCAGAGCCTTGAGCCAGGACCTTTTCCCAGAAGATTTTCAAGCAGAGAAGCGAGAACGAAATTTCGGGGATTGCTCTCTGGCAGGGGATAGGCGAGAGAAATATAATACTGTTTGCTGTCTTTTATTATAGAAGTTTTTTTCTCTTCTGGGACAGAGAAGGTTATTTGTTTTAATTCCGGGGATTTGCCAGAAGGGAATTTCGAAAAATACTTTTCCAGGATTTCGAGCAGTGGCTCTTTTTCCATATCTGAGATGACAGCAATGATGATGTTCCCAGCCTGGAAATAGTCCTTATGAAATTTTTTAATACTTTTCTTTTTGATGGCTTTCAAAGATTCTTCACTGCCATAAGCAGAACCTCCATAGCTGGTCTCCGTAAAAAACTTTTCTAAAGTCACATTATGCCCGACATTGATAGAGTCGTCTTCCTGTATTTTTCTCCTGTAAAGCATGACTTCTTTAGTCCTGTTTATCCTCAGGCCGGAAAAAAGAGGCTTTAAGATAATTTGAGTTGTGATGTTTAAGGTTGCTTCCAGGTTCTCTGACAAACACTCCATTTTAATGAGCGTGTAGTCTGCTTTGCCTATCATATAAACCTGGGAAGCTTGTTTCATCATGTCTTGGACTTTTTTTATGTCCGGAATTTGTAAAGCCAGCTGAGTGGTGAGATATGCCAATCCACTCAAACCTTCCGGCTCAGCTTTTTTCCCTCCTTTGATCAATATTTGGACGACGGTGATAGGAGATGAATCATCCTTCTGATGAATGATCGAAAGGCCGTTGGCCAGCGTTTTTTTCTCGCAGGGATTCTTTGAGGTGGAAACGGTCTGTTCAGGAAGGACTGAGGAGAAAGTGAGAAGCCACAGCGTGAAGAGGGAAATGAGCCCTAAAGAGAATTTTTGATAAAACATGTTTTTTATTTGTTTTTCTTTTTTGGAACAATAGCAACGATGACATAACGATTTTTACTGAAGTACTTCGAGGCGATTTTCCTCAACTCTGTAGATTTTACTTTATCTATACTATCGAGATAGCTCCCCGGGTTTGGGTCCTCATTCAAGAGCATGAACCGGACAAGAGAAGTTGCCAGAAGGAGTCCTTTTTCCTGGGCTTGATGAGTTCTAAATTTAATCTGGTTTATTGCGCTCTGTAAAAAGTCGAAGGCATAAAATTGGCTATCGCCATAATGGTCGTCCTTGGAATAATTCTGATTTCTTGATTGTTTTAGAAATTGGATGGTTTCTCTTTTGGCTGATTTTATTTTTTTGGGATCTAGAGTCAGGTAGATCAAAATAGCGCCTCCGAACTTGTAAGTGCCGTAACTCATCGAGATGGTATCAGCAAGAAGCCTTCTTCCTCTAAGACGGGAATGCAGCGTCGGATTCACGCCGCGGCTGAAAATTTCTGTCAGGATATGTATGGCGTACTGGTCGGGGCTGTTGTAATCTGGTCCGGTCAGCCCTATCACCAGATAAGCCTGGTTGACGTCCATTTCATGTTTTATCTCTACTGTCTTTTTCAGGGGAGTGACCTTTTCGTAACCTGAGGGAGTGAATCCTTCGTTTTTTAAATCTCCGAAGATTTCTTTTACTTTTTCTTCCATTTCTTCCATGTTGAAATCACCCACCACTGCCAGGGCGCAGTTCGATGGAGCAAAATATTTTTTGTGAAATTTTTCAATCTGTTCCACGGTTGTCGCTTCTATGATTTCTTGTTTCCCGTAGATTGGCTTTTTGTAGGGATGGTTCTTGAAAAGATTTTGATAGACGAGGGAAGTCGCATATTTTCTGGGATCATCTTGAATCTGGCTTAGCTCCTCGAGGATCACCTTTTTTTCTTTATCGAGCTCTTCCTGAGTGAACTTGATGTTAAACAGGATCTCCCTTTGATTCCTTAAGGCAAAATCAGCATATTCTGATGGAAGGGATAGTTCAAAGACGGCCAGATCCCGCCCTGTATGGGCATTAAAGTAAGCGCCGTGCCGGCGTATATCCTGGCTGATTTCATCTCCGGATCTCAATTCAGTTCCCCTGAAGAGAATATAATGTTCCAAAATGTGAACCAGCCCGCTCGTCTCATCTGATTCGTCTTTTGTTCCGAGATTCGTGGCAAATGCTATGTTTATCAAAGGGATAGTGTGTCTTTCAAAAAGAAAAATTTTCAAACCGTTCTCAAGCTCAAGAAATTTGGACTGAACTTGCTCTTGCGAGTGAGAGAAGCTTAGAGAGAAAAGACAAAAAAGGAGAATAAAAGCAGCGAATTTGTGTTTTTTTAAGGCTTTTTTACCCACATAATTATATTATGAAAAAAAAAACAAAGAATCAATTTAGGAATTTTTCGTAAGTTCCCAATAAGTGCGGGTAGCGGGAATCCATAGCTACCGTCATTCCCGCGTAGGCGGGAATCCAGCTATTAGTCACAAATATAATCTACCCGCACTTATTGAGAAATTAGGGGTTTTTCAGGGGGAGGAACCAAGATATGTGTTTTCAAATTTGTCGATTGCTTCTTTATCTCCCAAAACAAGGAGTATATCACCTGTTTCTATCCTGGTATCAGGAGATGGATTGAATACAATGTCTTCGCCCGGCTTTTTCACAGCCACCACGATAACGTTAGATGTTTTTCGTATGTCGGATTCTATAAGGCTTCGGCTGTTTATAAGGGTATCTTTTTTTACAATAAATTCTTCTATGTACAAGGATAGTTCTTTCCGCCTGATAATAAGGTCCATGAACTCGACCAATGTCGGACGGATCAGCCCTTGAGCAATCCGTAATCCACTGCATTTATAAGGGCTGACAACTCTGTTGGCGCCAATCTGGAGGATTTTCTTCTCAGCTTCTTCATCCATTGCCTTGGAGAGAACAAAAACCGATGGATTGACCTGCTTGGCTGTTAGAACAAGGTAGAGATTATCTGTATCTTTAGGAAGGAGGGCTGCCAGACCTTTGGCTTTTTTTACACCGGCTTTAATCAGTATTTCTTCATGGGTGGCGTCTCCCTCGATAAAAAGGCTGTCTGATGTTTGCTTGAGCTCTTCTATTTTCTCCTCATTGTTATCAACGATGATAAAAGGCAATTTTTCCTCTTCCAGTCTCTCTTTCACTATTGTACCCATCCGGCCGAAGCCACAGATGATGTAATGGTCTTTCAGATTATGCAGCTTTTTTTTCATCGTTTTTCTCCGCAAAAATTTCTTGAGGCCTCCCTCAAGGGCGATCTCGGCTATTTTGGTAAAAGAATATATGGCTGTTCCCACACCGCCCAGAATGATGAAAATTGTAAAGATCTGGCCTAGAGGAGAAAGTTGACGGACTTCCCTGAATCCGACCGTGAAGATCGTAATGATTGTCATATAGAGGCAATCCAGGAGGGGCCACCCTTCAATAATATGGAAACCGGTTATACCGATCAATATAATGATGAGGATAAGAACAAGTGGTCTCCACATGTTGAATTAATCTTACAATATTGGTAAAGATGGAGCAATAAAAAAGGGGGAAAAAGCGGAAAAAAGGGAAAAGGGGACAGACCC
>JAGLWV010000097.1 GCA_023133225.1 Candidatus Aminicenantota bacterium
GGGTCTGTCCCCTTTTCCCTTTTTTTGAAACTCTGTCAATTTTGCTCAATTCCCGATTTTTATGTTAAAATTCATTCGATATCCTGAATAAAAAGGAATTGAAACAATGAGAAATCGACCCAAAGCAAGAATTTTAGTCGTTGATGATGAAGAGAATATCCGGAAATCCCTAAAAATGATCTTGGAATATGAAGGTTACAGCTTTCTTGAGGCAGCAGATGGAGAAGAAGCTCAAGATATTTTGGAAGAGACCGTAGCGTTGGATATAGTTTTGCTCGATATAAAACTTCCCGGGCGGAGTGGCCTGGAAGTCTTGGCAGAGATGAAAAAAAGGCCTTATTCGCCAGAGGTCATCATGATATCAGGGCATGGCACGGTCAAAACAGCGGTAGACGCAACGAAACTGGGTGCCTTTGATTTCCTGGAAAAACCTCTTCAAAGAGATAGAGTTTTGCTTTGTATCCGGAATGCTTTAAGCCAGAACAGGCTTCGCCAGGAATGCCGGGACCTGCGGAATAAAGCTGAGAAGAAATATGAACTTATAGGAAATCATCCGTTGATGAAAAAACTCTGGAAAGATGTTCTGAAAACTTCCCCCACTAATGCGACGGTCCTCATTTATGGCGAAAGCGGTACAGGGAAGGAGCTTATTGCCCGGGCCTTACATAATCACAGCTTGAGGACCAAAGAAAGGTTTGTCCAGGTAAATTGTGCGGCAATCCCTGAGGAACTCATTGAGAGCGAACTCTTTGGCCATGAGAAAGGAGCTTTTACAGGAGCTACCGAAAAAAAACAGGGAAAGTTTGAGCAGGCGGATGGGGGAACGATTTTTCTGGATGAGATTGGCGATATGAGTTTGAAAACTCAATCAAAAGTATTACGTGTTCTTGAAGAGGGGGAAGTCCAGAAGGTTGGCTCAAGCAAGATCAATAAGGTGAATGTCAGGATCATAGCTGCCACAAATAAGGATTTACGAAAGGAAAAGGAAGAGGGAAGATTCCGGGAAGACCTTTTTTTCCGGCTGAATGTCATTCCTCTTTCTTCGCCTCCCCTGAGAGAAAAAAAAGAAGACATCCCACTCCTTGTTGAATATTTCACCAAGAACTATGCTGATGAAAATAATTTTAGGGAGAAAAAATTTACAGACGATGCCATCGATGCCATGACGAAATATCCATGGAAGGGGAATATTCGGGAATTGAAGAACGTTGTCGAAAGATTGATTATTATGACCGAGGCAGATATAATAAAAAAGAAGGATTTACCAGAGAAGATAAGGGGAGAAATGCAGATTTATCTCCCTGATGTAGAGGAAATAAAAACACTTAAAGAATTCAGAGAATTTGCTGAAAAAGATTTTATCATCGCCAAACTTAAAGAAAACAATTGGAATATTTCTCAAACTGCCAGAGAGATTGGTACTCCGCGGAGTAACCTTTACAAGAAATTAGAACATTATGGAATAAAAATAACGGCTGGAGTAGACGAGGCGGTTGCTCCTTCTACTCTTCAAGAGAAAGAAGGGGAGGAAAGTCCGGACTCCAAAGGGCAGGATGGTCGTTAACAGCGACTCCGGGCGACCGGAGGAAAGTGCCACAGAAAACATACCGCTCTGTGAGATTGGCCAAGCTGCCGTCTCACGGAGTAAGGGTGAAAAGGTGAGGTAAGAGCTCACCGTTCTGGTGGTGACATCAGGAGCATGGTAAACCCCATCCGGAGCAAGACCAAATGAGCCCATTATGGGATGGCCCGTCCCCAGGGCAGGTAGGTCGCTCATCCCTTTGAGCAATCAAGGGGTTAGACAAATAACCGCCCCCGATTCCAGCGGGAACAGAATTCGGCTTATGTTCTGCTCCAGCCGTCCCTTTTTCTTGCGCCAGTGAATTTCCTGCAAAGAATCACTCACTCAGACGACTAAACTTAAAAAAAATATCAGATTGATATATTTGCGTTGAAATACAGTCAATATTGTCATAATATCTCGATTGTGAAGATTATTTTGGGGACTCCTTCATCACCTGAATTCTCTGATTTAAATATGGTAAAAAGATGATTATTCCCATTGGACACGAGAGCAGCACCGTTCGCAGGCTTCCATGGGTCACATTTATCATCATGGCCATGTGCTTAGCAGCCCATATCATGATCTCGGGAACCATGAGCAAGCAGGTGAAAGAGTTGGGAAACACCGCACAGGAGATATTCAAATATTATATTCAGCATCCCTACCTGAAACTGGATCCTGAAATCAAAAAGCTCTTTTTCCGTGATAACCAGCCCGAATCGATGGCGGAAATGTTCGGATACCTGAGGGAAGAGCCGGATAGATATACACTTGAGGAAGAACAGGCAGAGCTGGACCGGATAACCGAAAAGTTTAAGCTGGTTTACCAAACCATTCCCTACAGGAAATACGGATTTATTCCGGCTGAACGAACGATGTTGGGAATGGTAGCCTATATGTTTATCCATGCGGGCTGGCTCCATTTACTTGGAAATCTGTTCTTTCTGTATCTATCCGGTCCCTTTATCGAGGATGTCTGGGGGAGGCCGCTTTATGCTGTTTTTTACCTGCTGATGGGCGTTATTTCGGCACAGATGTTCGCGACTCACTATCCCAGTTCTGCTGTGCCGCTGGTCGGAGCCTCTGGGGCAATTTCAGGGGTGATGGGTGCGTTTTTAGTCCGATATTTCAAGACAAAAATCAAATTTTTCTACATATTTTTCCCATTTTTTCGCGGGACATTTAAGGCCCCGGCCTGGCTGATGCTGCCGATCTGGCTGTTTCTTGAGCTTCTTAATGCCAAGCTAATGGATGCCATCAATCCGGGAGGGGGCGGTGGTATAGCCCACTGGGCGCACATCTGGGGCTTTGCTTTTGGCTTTCTTTTTGCTGTCGGGATGTATTATTTCCAGGTGGAGGAGAAGTACATCCATAAAAAAATCGAGTCTAAAATTTCCTTTGTAGATCCTGCTTTCAAAGTGTATGAGGATGCGATGGAAGTGCGGGAGATGGGGAAAAACAAGGAAGCCTACGCGATGCTCCTGGCTGGAGTCCAGAAGTACCCCGGTCATCCAGAACTGGTCGATGGCCTGTGGACCATAAGCCTGGAGATGGGGCGGGAAATAGAGGCGTCAACCTATCTGCTTAAGGCGATCAAGAACCTGCTGGAAAAGAATAATTTTGAGACAGCACTCCGGTATTACAGGCAGTTGAAGAGGGAGGTTCCCCTGGCTTCTATCAGCGGTTATTTTAAGATCAAGTTGATGGAGTACTTGGAAAGAGAGGGGGAAATCGAGGAAGCGACCGGCCTGGCTAAAGAGGTTTTAAGTGAAATCGATCCAAAATCATCTCCCGGGCTAATCATACAGTTTGCTCTTGCCGTGAAATCTCTGGGCGGATCTGTCGAAAAAGAAGCGGTTGAACTGGCACTCGGGCACCCTGATATCCCTGAGGAGCAAAAAAATGACATAAGAACCCGGGTGGACCGCTTCAAGATAAAACCGGCAACTCAAGCGGCGGCGGATGATTACGGGTTCAAATCCGCGAGCGT
>JAGLWV010000098.1 GCA_023133225.1 Candidatus Aminicenantota bacterium
ATAGACTTATCCTCCTTAAATTTCCAGTCAGTAATTCGGTCAGTAAAATGTCACTAAAAATGACATAATCTGACTTAACTTGCCAAGATAGAGATTGTTTGTAACTTGTTGATTTTTAGGCAAGAGCTTTGGTTGAACTGGCGGGGCCGACGAGACTTGAACTCGCGACCTCTGGCGTGACAGGCCAGCGTTCTAACCAAACTGAACTACGACCCCGCAAGGCTTTACAATTATAATGCGAAAGGAAAAGAGATTCAATAGTTTAAAAATCCGGCTACATCTTCTCTAAAGCCGCCACCCTCTCCTCGATGGGTGGATGCGTACTGTACATTTTGTTAACCACTCCCTTTATATCCTTGAGCGGATTCACTATATAGAGATGAGCGGTCGCCTTGTTGGCAGCCTCCAAAGGCTCCTTATCCGCATCCAGCTTTTTCAAGGCGGAGGCCAGGCCAGGAGGATAGCGGGTAAGAAACGCTCCATTGGCATCGGCCAGGAATTCTCTTTTGCGGGAAACAGCAAGCCGGATGAGCTGGGCAATAAGAGGAGAGAGAATGGCCAGCACAAGCCCCACAACCACAAGAATCGCACCAGCATTCCCGCCTTCTTTACTGCTTCTTCTTCTCTTTCCTCCACCCCAGATAAAACTGCGGAGCATCCAATCGCTGAGGAGGACAACGACTCCGACCATCACTACGGTTAGCGTCATAAGAAGGACATCATAATTTTTAATGTGTGCCATCTCATGGGCAATTACACCTTCAAGCTCCGCCCGGTTTAATTTCTGAAGCAGTCCTTTTGTTACCACTATGACTGAATTTTTCGGATTGCGGCCTGAAGCGAAGGCATTAGGCGCTGTGTCATCAATGATATAACAGCGAGGCTTGGGTAATCCTCCTGCAATGGCTAATCCTTCTACAACATTGTATAGATAAGGATAATCTTTTTTCTCTACCGGTTTGGCTCTGCTTATTGCCAGAACGATTTTATCGCTCGCGTAATAACTGCCAAAAGTCATGGCCACAGCTATAATAACAGCTAAGATCAAGGCCTGAGAACCCAGGCCGGTCTGCTCTCCAAGTAACCAGGCTAAAACAAATATAAGACAGAGAAAAAACAGAATGAGGAAGAATGATTTCCATTTATTGCTGGAGATTTGTTTATACATATTGAACCATTGACCGGTTCTGGCTTAGAACAATATCCTGATTAAAATTTCACTTTAACGGGCTCCCTTGCCTCTGGTTCTTCAATCTCGAAGTACTCTTTTTCTTTGAAGTTGAACGTATTGGCAATTATATTGGAAGGAAAAACCTGCTGTTTGACATTAAACTTCATCGTCATGTCATTATAAAATTGCCTGGCATAAGCGATCTTTCCTTCTGTTCCTGCCAGCTCCTCCTGAAGCATCAAGAAATTTTGGTTGGCTTTGAGATCAGGATAGTTTTCAACAACAGCAAAAAGCGATTTTAATGCTCCAGTAAGCATGTTTTCCGCTGCGCCCTGTTCTTTAACTGTTCCCGCATTTATGGCTTGGGAACGAGCTTCTGTGACCTTCTGGAAGGTTTCTCTCTCATGCTTGGCATATCCCTTGACTGTCTCCATCAGATTAGGAATAAGGTCATACCTTCGCCTTAACTGCACATCTACCTGAGCCCATGCATTATTACACCGGTTTCTCAATCTTATCAGGGTATTGTAAATCCCTATGACAAATATCAAAAGAGCGCCAATGGCAATGAGAAAAATCAAAGCAATTTCCATTTTTATCTCCTCAATGAAAGAATTACTAAATAATAAACTCTTTCAAGCGTCGAAAGTCAACATTTAAACAAATTTAATTGACAGCATCTGCAGACAATGATATATATATATAATTCATATATCAAAGTAGGGAAATAATTTTCTTAACCGTTTAAAGGAGGTTTTCTCAATGGCTTCATTAAAGGAAAAATTCTCTTCAAAAATCGGCCCCATGCGAGAGAAAGTAGGCTCGATCCTCAAGGAACACGGTGATACATCGATCTCCGATGTCACCATATCACAAGCCTACGGTGGAATGCGCGGGGTGAAGTGCATGGTCACAGAGACATCCGCTCTTGACCCCTATGAAGGTATTCGATTTCGGGGTTTCAACATCCCAGAGCTTCGAGAAAAATTACCCAAGGCTCCGGGTGGTGAAGAACCTCTTCCCGAAGGTATATTTTACCTTCTGCTCACCGGTGAATTACCTACCGATGACGATGTAAAGGCAATCACAGAAGAATGGCGGAACCGGAGCGCTCTTCCTGATTACCTCATCGATATCCTCAATGCTATCCCTAAAGATACCCATCCTATGACCCAGTTCTCACAGGGTATCCTTGCCCTCCAGAAAGAATCCATCTTTGCCCAAAAATACAGAGAAGGCATGAGCAAGATGGAATACTGGGATCCCATGTTTGATGATGCGATGAACCTTCTGGCCAAACTCCCCACGATCGCCTCTTACATCTACCGCAAAGCCTATAAGAACGATGAACACATTCCTGCTGATCCCAATCTGGACTGGGGTGGAAACTTTGCTCACATGGTCGGAATAGAAGATGAAGACTTCAAAGAACTCATGCGTCTTTATCTTGTCATTCACAGCGACCACGAAGGAGGAAATGTTTCAGCCCACACCACTCACCTTGTTGGATCTACCCTTTCCGATGCCTATTATGCCCTGTCTGCCGGAATGAACGGATTAGCCGGACCTCTACACGGTCTGGCCAATCAGGAAGTTCTCCGCTGGATCATGGAAGTGAAGGAAGATCTGGGAGGAGTTCCCACCAAAGACCAACTGGTAAAATATCTGTGGGACACTCTGAATTCCGGTAAGGTCGTTCCCGGATACGGACATGCTGTTCTCCGTCAAACAGACCCCAGGTATATGGCCCAACGTGAATTCGCTCTTAAACACCTTCCCGATAATGAGATTTTCAAAGTTGTCAGCGCCATCTATGAAGTTGCTCCTGATATTCTAAAGGAACACGGCAAGGCGAAAAATCCCTGGCCCAATGTTGATGCTCACTCCGGCTGTTTGCTCCTCCACTATGGAGTCACAGAGTATGACTTCTACACCGTGTTCTTCGGTGCATCCCGTGCCATCGGCGTCCTTGCCTCACTGATTTGGGACAGGGCTATTGGTCTGGCCATCGAAAGACCCAAGAGTATCACCACTGACTGGATCGAAGAGCAGGTAAAGAAGTAAAGAAAAAACAGAATACGAATCTTCAGAGCTCAAAAAAAGGACAGTACGACTTCATAACCTGGATTATTCACGAGTTGAGATTACCAAGTTCAACGGGAAGTTTTTCATTTAAAAAGAAAAAAGGGGACTCCTCAGAGTCCCCTTTTTTTTAATCCCTTTATTATCTCTGCTTTTTTGGAAGACTCAGCAGTGAATGATAACTCCTTCCCCCTCCCTTGCAAACTTGAAGAACTTCAACACTTCCATAAAATCATTGCTTATAAACGAAACAGATGTATTTCCTGATCTTTTTGCGCCCGGAATCCAGGAAGCGCTCTCGGCACGTTCCTCATCCTTAAAAGTCACTTCCATTTTGTATGGAGGTTTGAGCTTAAATGGCTTAAAATCCTTAAGTCTTTTTAAAGCGAAATAATCATAGAAAATTGAAACACTGAAGTCAGCGACCCCAAACACTTTGCTTTCTAAAATGAATATGATATATTCTTTTTTCCAACTGTTCTCTTTTTTTGAGTTCCTTTTTTGCAAAATAATAAGTTTTTAATAAAATGAATCATATTTTATTTTTTGAAGGGAGGATGTAGTTATGCAATACAAAATAGGTCTTATCGGCTGCGGTACGGTGGGCCAAGGTTTTTTGGAGATCCTTGATAAAAAAAGTGAATATTTGAGCAACACGTTTAACTTTGAAACAAAAATTGTAGCCATATGTGATACATTAAAAGGCACACTTTTGATACCAGAAGGCATAAACATAAGAAAGCTCCTTCAGCTCTTAAGCAATGGGAATAAAATTGATGAATACCTGGAAGGAAAGCCAAACGAGGCAGGAGGAATGGAAGCTCTGGAGATAATCGAGAAATGTGATGCGGATATTATTGCTGAATTGACATACACGGATATCGAAACAGCGGAACCGGCAACAAGCCACATCAAAAAAGCTCTTAATGCAGGGAAACATGTGGTGACTTCCAACAAAGGACCTGCAGCGCTCTATTACGCCGAATTAAACGATCTGGCGCAAAAGAACAATCTTTTTTTCATGATCGAGGGAACAGTTATGAGCGGAACGCCGGTTTTCAATTTATTCGAAAGTGGATTAGCCGGAAACGAGATCAAAGAAATAAAAGGAATCCTTAACGGAACGACTAATTTCATCCTTTCGAAAATGGAAGAAGAAAATATGGATTATGAAGAAGCACTTCGCATGGCCCAAAAACTGGGCTATGCAGAGGCTGATCCTACGGCGGACGTGGAAGGCTACGATGCTCTGGCAAAGATTGTCATCCTCACCAACGTCTTTCTTGGAGGCAACATCAAGCCTTCTGATGCGAAGAGGGAGGGAATCAGCGCCCTTTCCAAAGAAGAAATCTTAAATATAAAGGAAGAAGGATTCAGGTATAAGCTCATCGCATCGGCAAAGAAAGAAAGTGGAAGCATTAGTGCCAGCGTTTCTCCGCAAAAGCTTCCTCTTTCTGACCCTCTGGCTGGAGTGATGGGTGCCAGGAATGCTTTAACCTTTGACCTGGACTTGCTTGGAAATGTAACGATCCAGGGACCAGGCGCAGGAAAAATAGAGACAGGCTATTCCATTCTCACCGATATGTTAGCCATTCACCACCATCTCTCAAAATGAATTTGAGAAGTGAATAGGAGGGAAAAATGCACTTCAAACTCTTAAGCGATAAAGACCTCAAAGCCATTGATGCCTTGAGTGGTTCTTACGGAGGTGTAACAGAGATCTCAAAAAAAATAGAGCTCTTAAGGGAATATGAAACCAGGAAAAAAATCGCTGGAGAAAAAAGGTTCGCAGAGATGCTGGAGAAAGCTGAAGAATATGCAAAAAAATTCTCCAAAGTTGAGGATTTCTTAGAAGAGAACGAAATTCATGTCACAAAGAAAGGGGCCTGCATAACCCAGGTTTCCGGATTCCAGGCAGCTCCTGCCACTTTTGATTGTATAAAAAAAGTTGCAGAGAACGGGGATGTGCTCTTCCCCACAGAGATGATTTCAGTGGTAGGCCTGACCGATAATTACGTCTACAGCGGTGACCTTCTTGTTACACTTGCTATGGCTGAAAATATTATGGGGGCCAGCAAATTCTGCTCCACCAACCTTTTAGGAACTCCGCTTCCTGAAGAACGTTTTGAGAGAGTAGAAAAAGTAACAGGAGAGAAGTTCGAGAGAAGGGATCTGGGTAATGGGTTGAGCCAGATAATCCTGAAGAACATGGGTACAGCATTCGGAAATCTGGGAGGGGTCGAAGTCGGAAACAATAATCATCTTGTCTATCTTGACGGAATAACAAGGGCAGCACTTGAGACAGGAGCTAATTTTTTCCTCAATCCCAGCTGGTCAACTATTGTAGCCGCCTGCTACTTCGCAAGAGAAATCCCTAATCTTTCCTTTAAAATATCCATGTTGCTTTCAACTCAAAATGCTATCCAGTTGCGTATGCTCATGAATATCTTTAAAGAATATCTTCGTGATGACGGCACAACTCCGATCTATGAGATCAACATAGGAAACGCAGTAACCCCTGAAACCTTCATCCAATGCTGCGATGAGCTTGAAGCCTCCGGCCTTCCTCAAATCTATCTCGCCGCACATCTTAGGATCAATCCCGACCTTGGCATGGCTGACTTCAACTGGACGAAAAATGCTTATAGAGTCCTCGCTGCCGGGAAGAATATAACGATCAAATATGAGAGTGACGGAGAATCCCGTCCCTATGACACAATGGAAGCCTATTTCCTCTCAGATGAAGAGAGAAACGAAAAAGCAGAACTGATTGGCAATGTGATCTACCACAAGTGTATCAGATGCGATAAGGACGCTAAAGAGATAATGAGAAGGGGCCATGAGACAAGATTTGCAAAAGTTTCTTACCGAAAGTAAGCTCCGTACAGATTTTATTAAAATAATGGAGATGAGTTATGGATTTAGGCATTAAAAATAAAGTGGCTCTGGTGGCAGCATCGAGTAGGGGCCTTGGAAAAGCGATTGCCCTCCAACTTTCTAGAGAAGGCTCAAAGGTAGTCATTTGCTCAAGAGGCAAGGAAAGGCTTTTTAAGACCAGGGACGAAATAGCTTCGGAAACTGGAGGAGAGATAAAGGCTTTTGTCGCTGATGTCACGGACAAGACCCAGGTGCACAATATGATTGAACAGGTTTTAAGCAAGCTTGGAACAATCGAAATACTTGTATGTAACGCTGGAGGACCGCCAGCAGGCATGGCGGATGACTTTGCTTTGGATGACTACAGGAATGCTCTGGAACTCAATCTTTTAAGCACAGCCAGTCTTTGTTATGAAGTCATTCCCCTGATGAAGAAAAAGCGCTGGGGCAGGATCATTAATATGACCTCTGTTTCAGCAAAACAACCGATCCATACGCTGATCCTCTCCAACACCTCAAGGGCAGGAGTTTTGGGCTTCTCAAAATCCCTTTCAGAACAACTTGCACCTTATGGGATAACTGTGAATTCGGTCTGTCCCGGATATACGAAAACAGAAAGGATAAAAGAGCTTGCCCGGTCTTTCAAGAAAAGTGGAAAAGGCACTGTTAAAGACTTCTACAGGAACATCGAAAAAACAATTCCTATGGGAAGGATGGGAACTCCGGAAGAGATTGCTCAGGCTGTGGCTTTTCTCGCTTCTGAGCAGTCCAGCTACATAACCGGAGTTGCTTTGCAGATAGATGGCGGCTATGTAAAGGGACTGTTTTAACAAGGGAAATAGCTCAAAAAAGGAGGAAAGCCATGAAAGATTTCATGAAAAAATGGGAAGGGACTCCCTACCCTGAGATGTTAAGAGGACTTCCAGAGATCGATATCCCTCTAAAGGGTGTGCGAGGCTGGCTTCTCCAGAGCAGCGATCAACAGGTGGTTTTTTTCGATATAGAATCCGTCGGCGAAGTGCCCCCCCATTCCCACTGCGCCCAGTGGGGAATAATGATCGAGGGGGAGATGTCCTTAACCATTGGAGGAAAGTCCAATGTCTATCGAAAAGGCGACTGGTACTACATTCCTGAAGGGACTGTTCATTCAGCCACCTTTCTTACAAGAGTCAACGTGATAGATGTCTTTGACGCCCCGGATCGTTACAATATAAAAAAAGAATGAAACAGCTATTGCCAAACATTTCATACATAATAAATATAAATTGAGGATAAACATGAAGTCGTTATTTTCCACTTTAATGAAAAATTTCGAGGGATATGCCATCGGGAAAACCTTGGCGTACTTGAGCGATCCGGAAATAATCTCATTTGCCGGGGGTTTGCCCAGCAATGATGTTTTTCCTTTAGACATCATCCAAAAAGCTGCAGAAAGATCATTAAAAGAAGATCCGGCTCACGTGCTTCAATATTCTCCCATTCCAGGCGAAAAAAAACTCGTACAAGCAATAATAGAATATCTTAAGACAGATAATATTCATATCGAACCGGAAAACATCATGATTACCACCTCCGGACAGCATGGCTTAGACCTTATTGGAAGATTGTTCCTTGATCCCAAAGATACTATCGTTATTGATCTCCCCACATTTGGAGGTGCCCTGGCTGCCTTTGAGATGGAAGATGCACAATACGTAGCCAAAGATATAGAAAAAGATGGATCCGATGTTAAAGGCATGGAAGCAGGGATTGAAGAGTGCATAAATGATGGAAGAAAACCCAAATTCATCTATGTGGTTCCGGATTTCCAGAATCCTTCAGGGATAACCATGCATTTGGAAAAAAGATTAGCTCTTCTATCACTGAGCAAGAAGTACGGCATCCCTTTAGTTGAGGATAGCCCTTACAGGGAATTGAGATACCGGGGAGAACACCTGCCTTCCATCTATTCGCTGGATGAAAATCAGGGAAATGTGATCGGTCTTTATACATTTTCAAAGATTCTCTGTCCCGGTATTAGAGTCGGGTTCAATATAGGCCCTGCAGAGGTCATAGATAAATTCAGCTTCATTAAGGGCGCAAATATACTCAACACCCCCAAGCTCAATCAGGATATCTGTACTGCGTTTCTGAGAGAATATGATCTGGGCTCCCACTTCAAGAAGGCCATTAAGTATTACAACGAAAAGCTGAATTTTTTTCTCGAAACCATAGAAGAAAATTTCCCCAAGGATATGGATATTGTGTGGACAAAACCGGAGGGAGGACTTTTCCTCTGGATCACTGTACCAGAAGATATAAATACTTCAGATCTCTTCTACAAAGCCGTTGAGAAAAAAGTGGCTTTTGTCCCAGGTGAGGTTTTTTATCCTGAAGGATATAAAAGATATAATGCGATGAGGATAAATTTTTCCTACCCTACAAAGGATGAGATTGCCGAGGGTGTAAAGAGACTGAGCTCTGTAATAAAGAAATACAAAGCTGAGAAAAAAGATTAAAGACATTGACATAAAGGGAGAAACATGAGCGATAAGCAGAAATACAGTCCAGGTGTCAGGAAATATATTGAGCAAGCCAAAAAAATCTTGGACCAAAAAAAAGAACAAACTGATCGGGTGAAAAAACTAAAATTTGACACCATAGCCGTTCATGGCCTCTATACCCCGGATGAAGCTTTAAGCCAGAATCAAGGAGCTGTCATAGAACCTCTCTATCTCTCCACTGCTCAAGCTTACCGTGACTCCGATGAAATGGAGGCTGCGCTTGCCTATTTAATCCCAACCTGGTGCTACACCCGATTCGCCAATCCAACTACCACCTATTTAGAATTGGTCCTCGCACTCCTTGAAGGTTACCAGACAGGCTCCGATACATCTTGCCTTGTTACAGCTTCCGGAATGTCCGCACTCATGTTAGCTGTAGACTCCTTTTTGATTAAACAGAAGCAAGGCACAGAAAAAATAAACTTCGTCTCCTCAATTCAGATTTACGGAGGCACTTTTCAGCACTTTTCTATCAGGAAGATGGAGGAGCGTGGAATAGAAGTACGCTGGGTTGAGCATCAAAAGGATAGTGAAGAGTGGAGAGCAAAAATTGATGAAAACACCCGCTTCCTCTACTCAGAAGCTCCAAGTAATCCTCAGCAATCGTTCTGCGATGTCAAGGCTCTTGCAGATTTGGCTCATTCCTGGGAAATTCCCTTTATCATCGACTCTACCTGCGCTACCCCTGCTTTAATGCGACCGATAGCTTATGGTGCAGACATCGTTCTCCATTCCCTGACAAAATCCATCACTTCAGGCGGTCTTGCCATGGGAGGCGCCTTAATCAGCCGCAAACCTATCGTCACAAAGATAAAAAATGACAATCCCCTCTTCAAAGAAAGTTTTGCCGAATATGTTAAGTTTCTTCCTTACAGGGATACCGGACCAGCAGCCGCGCCTTTGAATGCTCTTTTTGCCTTGAATGACCTTCGGACACTCCGTTCCAAGATGGACCTTGTCAGCCAAAACAGTGAAAAAATCGCAGAATATCTCAGTCAACACCCCCGGGTTTACCAGGTCGATTATTTAGGATTAGAGAGTTATCATCTTCACTCTCTTGCCAAAAATTACATGAAATTGGTGGACTCGGATGACGGAAAAGGCAATGAAATAAATCGCTACGGGCACCTGCTCAGCTTTCGAGTAGATGGGCCCCCTCAAAATGCAAGGCATGTTTTTGACACTTTCAAGATTATCTTAAGGGCAGGAGATTTGGGCCGCATTAAAAGTATCGCCACTATCCCTGCCATTTCCACTCACCTGCAGCAAGGAGAAGAGGCCCGCGCAAAGGCAGATGTTCCCCCTCAAATGATAAGACTCTGTGTGGGAGCGGAAAACCCCGACGACATCATTGCTGACATCGACCAGACGCTGAGCTCTCTCTGATTTTTTAGACAGGTTCCACAGCACTTCTCAAAATAAGATTTTCCTTCTGAATTAAAGGGGCCGCATATCATCTTTCCCGGCGATGGCGGATTTGATCTAAACTGACGGCAACAACAATTATCGCACCTATGATTATCTCCTGAATATAGTTCGGCCATCCCATCATCGTGCTTCCGTTCCTGAGGAAGGCCATGATGAAGACACCTATCATTGAGCCAAGGATGCTGCCCTCCCCTCCGCTCAAACTCCCTCCACCTATAACCACTGCAGCAATAATATCCAGCTCTAAACCAACGGCCACTGTGGGATCGCCAACGGTCAGTCTTGAAAACTGCATGACTCCACTGAGCCCACAAAAAAGACCGGCAATGGAATAAATCATAATTTTTGTTCTGTTTGTCCTGATGCCACAAAGGCGTGCCGCCGCTTCATTCGAGCCAACAGCAAAAACATGCCTTCCGAACACTGTATAGCGGAGGACAACAGCCATAACAAGAGCTAGGAATATCATAAGCCAAACTCCCGGTGCCAGGAGGAGCCAGGAAGGGCGAGGATTCCTTGTCATAAGCTCGTTGACCCAGGTTAAAGGCGCATCGATTTTCTGATTTCCTGCAATCCATTTGGCAATGCCTCTAGCTATACCCAGCATACCCAAAGTGACAATAAAGGGAACAAGCCTTAAGGAGGTGATAAGACTCCCGTTGACAAATCCAATAAGACCTCCTGTCACAATTCCACAAAACAAAGCCACAACAGGATGGATACCGGCACTAATCGCGTATGCAACGATAACACCGGAGAGTGCTAAGTTTGAAGCGGCAGAAAGGTCGATTCCTCCGCTGATGATAATCAAGGTCATGCCGAGGGCGCCCAAAGCAACGATCACCGACTGAGTGGCAACACTCTTAAAGTTTGCGATTCTGAGAAATCTATCCTGGATCTCCGGGATAGAGGAAAATATGGCCAGGACCAATATAAGCCCAAAAAAGGGAGCTAGCCAGCCGATTAAGTCCTGCAGTCGTTTTTTTCTTTTCATTCGTACACTCTGAAAATAGAATCATACAACCGTGAATATCGCATAAAATTCATAACGCCTTTCCCGTAGTAGCTGCCACCATCAAGCTTTCCGTATTCCACTCCGAGGGGGGCCGAATGTCGATTATCTGCCCCCGGTAGAATACAGCAATCCTGTCACAGATACCCAGAAGCTCCGGAAAATATGAGCTGACAAAGAGAATAGCTTTGCCCCGGGATGCCAACTGACCCATCCATTCGTAAACCTGAGATTTGCTGACAACATCAATTCCACGGGTGGGTTCATCAAGGAGAAGGATATCTGCTCTCTGGTGAAGAAGCCGAGCCAAGGCAACCTTCTGTTGATTCCCGCCGGATAGACTAAAGACTCGCTGCTCTGGGCTTCGGGCTTTAATCTTCATTTTTTGGATCCAATCCTGCGCAGCTTCGTTCCTCTTTTTTAATCCAAGAAAACCAAAACGACAATAGGGTGAAAAGTTACTTAAGGTTAGATTGTCGGTTAAAGACCGGGACAAGGCCAATCCCTCTCTCTGTCTATCCTCACTCAAAAATCCCATGCCCTGTTTAATTCTCTGCCAGGGAGTTCCTTTGGAAAATCTGACATCTGCGACCTTTATGGAACCCTGTTCTACCGAATCCAAGGCAAATATTGTACGCAACAGTTCTGTCCTACCAGCGCCAATCAGTCCAGCAAGCCCTAATATTTCTCCACAGTGCAGGTTCAGCTCAACCTCTGCTTGCATCTTACTGCCCATGAGCTTATCAAGGGAGAGCAGTACCTCGCCTATTGTATGCTCAACCTGAGGAAACATCTCCTTGACCTTCTGTCCCACCATGTGCTGGATAAGCTCTTCAAGAGATGTATCCTCCATATTTCCCGAGCAGATTTCTTTCCCGTCCCTCAGCACAGTGAAGCTGTCTGCAACCCTCTGAACTTCTTCAAGAAAATGGCTGATATAAATAATACTCACTCCTTGTACCTTGAGTTTTTTGATGATCTGGAAAAGAAGGTCACTGTCCTCCTGAGAGAGGGAACTTGTTGGTTCGTCCATAACCAAGATTTTTGCTTTCTCCATGAGAGCCCGGGCTATTTCCACTACCTGCCTTGCTCCGATACTCAATTTTCTCACCGGAATATCCAGAGATATCTCCGGATGATGAACCAGTTCTAACGCATCTCTTACTCTTCTTTTCATTTCTTTGCGCTGCACAAAACCCCACGAATGAATCTCTTTCCCAAGCATGATATTTTCTTCGACGGTAAGATGAGGGGCAAGGTTGAGTTCCTGGTAGATCATGGAGACGCCTTTTTTCCTACCTTCAAGAGGGCTGGAAGGAGAATGGCGAAAATTCTCCAAAAGCATGCTTCCCTCATCCTGCTTTAGGGCACCGCTTAATATTTTAACCAGCGTGCTTTTGCCTGCCCCATTTTCTCCGAGTAAAGCATGCACTTCTCCCGTTTTAAGTTCAAAATCGACGTTATCCAAGGCACGGGTTGCCCCGAAGCTCTTATTTATGTTCTTCATCTGCAGGAGTATAGGGCAAGGCTGATTCTGTTGCATCAATCCAGATAAGAAGATAAATCGGGCATAAGAAGGGACTTTATATCGGGATCATCCATGTTTTCCCTTGTGGCCAAATAAACTCCCGTGTCTATCCGCATCTCAATTTTCTGGCCTTTCAGATAAAGCACCATCTGTTTGACTCCTAAATACCCCATTTTCATGGGATTCTGGAGGACGAGGCCATGGATATGACCACCCCTCAGTGCCTGTACCAGCTTCACACTGCTGTCAAAGCCTACAAACTTGATTTTTCCGGCCAACCCGGCCTCTTGAATAGCCCGGAGAGTACCAAAAGTGCTTGATTCATTCGGACAAAAGATGCCGTCAACCTCCGGAAAACGACTGAGCAAGTTTTCAGCCCGCTGGAAAGCTGTCTCAGTAGTTGAGCCGGCATATTGATCTTGTACAAGGAGCGATATTTCCGGAAATTCAGCTGTTATGGTATCAAAAAATCCCTTTTCCCGCTTCGTGGTGCTTGCAGAGCCCGCTTGATACCGGATGAGAAAAATATCTCCTTTTCCCCGAAGAAGCTCTCCCAACTTTTTAGCTGCCAGGACACCCCCCTTGTAATTGTCCGTTGCTACAAAGCTTACATGATCCTCTCCTTGCAGAGCCGAATCAATGATCACAACTGGTATGTTTTCTCTGACAGCATCCTGAACGGGCCGGCACAGTGCACGGTCGTCCAATGGAGCAAGGACTATACCGTTTACGCCTCGGCTGATAAAGTCTTCGACAACGATAATCTGCTGGGCCCGGTCATCTTCCCTTTGAGGCCCTTTCCAGAGAATTTCAACTTCGAGTTCTCTAGAAGCTCTGACAGCACCGGCATGGATGGCTTTCCAGAATTCGTGGGTCGTGGCCTTAGGTATGACCGCGATTTTCAGCTTATTGGTTTCATCCTGGTGAGATTTACTTTGTTCACTCTTTCCACAACTCAAAACCAAAAGACACAAAAAAATTGCAAAAGGAATGAGCGTCCGGATTTTCACACTAAAAGTATATCAATAAAGGGGTCGCGTCTCAACATTTGACCTTGATATTTTTTTTAGTGTAAATTGGATGAAATTGGGACTCAGGCTAAACCCTATTGAATTTTGGATGGCGTTATTCTAGAATGAGTGCGTATGGAAAAAATCAGGATTATCGGGAACTCCAACCTTCAGCTGAAGGGAAAGGTAAAAATCAGCGGAGCCAAAAACGCTGTGCTTCCCGCTATCGCAGCATGCCTCTTGACCGGAGAAAAAGTTCGTCTCAAGAACGTCCCTCTTGTTAAAGATGTTTTCTCAATTTTAACCCTCATGAAGGAGCTTGGAGCCGAATACAACATAAAGAAGAATTCCCTCTCTATAGAGATCAAAAAAATTGAGTCAGATGAGGCCTCCTACCAACTGGTCCGGGCAATGAGAGCATCCATTTTGGTCCTGGGTCCACTCCTCGCTCGTTTTGGAAAAGCTATGGTCGCTTTACCAGGCGGCTGTGCAATCGGCTCCCGTCCTATAGACCTCCATATGCATGGATTGGAAAAATTAGGAGCTTCGATAAGTCTTAAACACGGCTATATCAAGGCAGAAGCAAAAAAGCTCTGCGGAAAAGAAATAGAATTCGAGAGAAAAACCGTGGGGGGAACAGAAAACCTGATTATGGCTGCTTGCTTGGCCCACGGCGAGACTGTACTAAAAAATTGTTCCCTGGAGCCGGAAGTCATAAGCTTATGCCGGCTTCTGGCTAAAATGGGAGCTAAAATTGATGGAATTGGCCATGAGACTATCCGTATCAATGGAGTCAAAGAGCTGGGCGGAGCATCTCATGAGATCATCCCCGATCGAATAGAAGCAGGGACTTTTCTTGTAGCCGGGGCATTAACCCGGGGTAACATTGTCCTGACCAGTGTCCAACCCAATCATCTCCATACAGTCATTGAGAAATTAAGATACGCAGGCGCAAAAATAGAAACAATCAAAAACCATTCTCTCCGCATAACCGGAAGTGAAGAGATCATGCCTCAAGATGTCACTACTTCTCCCTATCCAGGATTCCCAACAGACATGCAGGCTCAGTTTATTGTTCTGATGACGCAGGCCAACGGAACATCCATCATAACTGAGACCATTTTTGACAGAAGGTTCTCACATATCAACGAACTCCTCCGCCTGGGTGCAAATATCGAGATCTCTGGAGATAAAGCCAAAGTTAGGGGAAAAACTCCCCTTTCAGGAGCAGAGACCATAGCGACGGACCTCAGGGCTTCCGCTTCGCTTGTTCTGGCGGGCTTGATTGCAAACGGAGAAACCATTATCAACGAAACCGAACATTTGGACCGGGGCTACGAAAAACTTGAAGAAAAAATAAAATCCCTCGGGGCCTATATCGAAAGAATAAGAAAATAGGAAAAGAGCTTATGGATAACTGTATCTTCTGCAAGATCATCAACAAAGAAGTCCCTTCTAAAATAGTCTATGAAGATGAAAGAGTGCTGGCCTTCGACGATATCAATCCCCGGGCTCCGATTCACGTTCTTCTCATTCCCAAAGAACATTTTGGTACTCTAAACGAAATTCCAGAAGAGAAAAAGGATATCCTGAGCCACCTGCTCCTTAAAGCTCGACAGATTGCACAAGAAAAGGGAATCGCTGAAAACGGATACAGAATCGTTCTCAATACCGAAAGAGATTCAGGGCAGGAAGTCTTTCACATCCACTTCCACCTCTTAGGCGGAAGGCAGATGAAATGGCCCCCAGGATAATTATGGGTTCTCTCACTTCCAGAGGAGCCCTTTTTCGTTAGATCGACATTTAAAGAGGAGGTATAAACCATGGACATTACCTGGTTAGGGCATTCCGCAATAAAATTAGAGGGATCAAAAATTGTATACATTGATCCCTTTCTGACTGGAAACCCCGCTGCCTCCACCACCCCGGATGAGATCACAGAGGCAGATATTGTTATTGTCACCCATCATCACAGCGACCATCTAGGCGACGCTTTTCCTATCTGCAAAAAAACAGGTGCAATTCTCGTTTCCATACATGAAGTGGCGGTGGAGGCAGAAGCAGAAGGCATACCAAACGAAGGTATGAACATTGGAGGCACAATCGACGTCAAGGGAGTAAAGATCCACATGGTTCAAGCTCTCCATTCCGCTGAAAAAGGTGATCCGACAGGTGTGGTTATCGAAATGGATGGAAAAACAATCTACCATGCCGGCGATACAGGGCTAACCTATGATATGAAACTCATAGCTGAATTCTTCAAACCAGAATTGAGTTTTATTCCTATAGGAGATCGCTACACCATGGGTATTTCATCCGCTACAAAGGCAGTGGAATTCATCCAGACAAAAAAAGTCATCCCTATACACTACAATACCTTTCCCATTGTCAGTGCTGACCCTGAAGAATTCAAAAGAAGAGTAGGAGATATGGCAGAAGTCATCATCCTCCGGCCTGGAGAATCATACACTCTGTAGCATCCCAAAGCTTTTCAGCCTGTTCGTTTGCATTTTATCAAGTGGCTTATTTAATCGATGGCAGCAATTTTATAGGATACCTCTCCCCTTCCCATCTTAAAGACCCAAAAGCCAAATACAGTCTGGTCTCCAGGTTGTTTATTTTCCAGCGAATGAAAAAAACAAGGGTACTTCTGGTCTTCGACGGAACAGCAGACCTAAATCTAATAGGCAAAAGGTTTCAGAAAAAAAGCTTTTCTGTCATTTTTCCTCCTCCGGACCAGAATGCTGATGGAGTGATCAAAGAGATCATTTCAAAACAAACCGATTTAAGAAGATTTTTTGTGGTTAGCTCCGATCGCGAAATTAAAGACTTCGCCAAGTCAAAGGGAGCTAAATCCATGAGCTGCAAAGAGTTTAACAAGGAGTTCAGAACTGTACTGAAAGAGCACAAAAAATCTCAAGAACTAGAGAAGACATTTGCTCCACCCTCACCGCTTGAGACAAACCAGTGGCTCAAGATTTTTAAAGCAAAAAAATGAACGATATTTCCATCATCGGTGCCGGAAGACTCGGAACCTCTCTGGGACATGCACTGTCAAAAAAGGGGTACAGGATAAAAGCTCTCTCCTGCAGGACCTATTCATCTGCAGAAGAAAGCAGGCAGATCATCGGAGAGGGGACAGCTTTTACCGATAACATCCACACAGCAAACGTTGGCGAATTGGTCTTCATGTGCTTGCCGGATAATAAAATAGTTCCGGTGACAGGAAAGCTTGCCAGCTCAAATATTAATTTTTCGAAAAAATATATTTTTCACTGCTCGGGTCTTTTTCCCTCAGAAATCCTTGAACCTTTAAAGGCGAAAGGCGCCTTGACTGCCTCATTCCATCCCATCCAATCTTTTTCTAACAAAAAGACAAATCCCAAGCAGTTTGAAGGCATATATATCGGACTTGAAGGATGTAGCGAAGCTTTATCACTCGCTCAAAAGATCGTACAGAAACTTCAAGGCCATCCCCTTATCCTCCAGGCAAAAGATAAGGCGCTTTACCACGCAGCGTGCAGCACTGCTTCCAACTTTTTTGTTGTTCTTCTGGATATGGCAGTTTCTCTTCTTAAAAATATAAATATCCAAGAAGAAAAAGCGTTCGAAATGCTTCTTCCTTTAGTAAAAGGGACTTTACACAATGTAAAAAAATTTAACACAAGCGCTTCTTTGACCGGCCCTGTTATAAGAGGTGACCAGAAATCCATACAGAAGCACCTTGATGCTCTGGAAAACCTTCCCTCTTATTATGAGACATACAAGAAACTGTCTCTCCAAGCCTTGGAAATTGCTGAAAAAGAAAAAAAACTTACCCCCAAAAAAATCAAGGAACTACGGAACCTGCTGGCAGGAAAATAACCTCTTCTTCAAATTCGACTCCAAATCTCTCTCTAACGAGATGCTTGAGTTTCTCGGCAAGTTGTATCACATCCCGGGCCGATGCCCGCTCCTTGTTTATGATAAAATTCGAATGACCGGAATAAACAGCCGCTCCGCCCACTCTCATGTTTTTGGCTCCAACTTTCTCCAATAAGGTAGCAGCGGGAATTTTTTCTCCACTGGGAAGAACAGGATTTTTAAAATAGCTTCCGGCACAGGCAATACTATGGGGCGGATGCTTGTTTTCCCTTTCTTCCAGCTTTTCATCCATGAGAGCCTTAATCCTATCCTTACCTCCCTCCTTAAGCTCAAAAACAGCTTCTAAAAGGATATCTTGTTTTTTTCTGAGAACGCTCTGACGATAGTTGAATTCAAAATAATCTCTCTTGACTTTTGCCTGCTTTCCCTTCTCATCAAGGAGTACAGCCTCCAATAAAAAATCCCCGATGCTCTGTTCAAAGGCTCCCGCATTGCCAAAGACAGCGCCCCCTATTGTCCCAGGGATCCCTGCCAAAAATTCCAAGTTGCTCAATCCCTTTTCCACCAGGAACAGAAGGAGATCCTTCAAAGGAGTTCCTGATAACACCTCTATTTCAGTTTCTTTTCCTCCCTGTTTAATCCCTTTTGCTCCGTTTTTTATTATGAGTCCTCTAAACCCATTATCGTCAAATAAAAGGTTATTCCCCCCTCCTATAATATAATAGGGAAAAGAATGTTCACGTGCGACATGGATCGATGACACAAGTTCTTTGATGGAGGTTGCTTCAAAAAAATAATCTGCCTCGCCGCCGATCCTAAAGTTTGAATGATCTCGAAGGAACACCGAGCTTTTCAATGGTAAACCGACTTGATCTGAAAAAATCCTGGAGAAATCTATCTTTCTATTTATCATGGGATTAAGCCTTGACTTTGGACATTTTTACGTTGGCTTTTATCTTTTGATATTCCCCTCTTATATCTAACAATCAGACGCCGAAAGTCAAGGGAAACACCCTCTTTTTTCAGAATCATAGGTTAGAAGCACCCTAAATCTGTTAAGCTTTCAATTTGGCATGTATTTTGCTACTATTTAAATGTCATTGATATCTTTATTTATCTTAAATATATCATATTGACATTTTATAGTGTGCAGGATATCATTCGACAAATCTCAACACGAGGCCCGAAAATGAAAAAAAAAGTTTTAACAGCATTGACCGTAATTCTTCTTTTCTCTATCTCTTTACATTCTCAAACCAATAATGCCAATCAGGACTATATAAACGCCGTGAAATCCACGAGTCCGGCGGAACAAGCAAGGCTGCTTAAAGCATATCTCGCCAAATATGAGAGTAAAGGCACTCAATACGAGAATTATGTTCATGCCTACCTCTGTACTCGTAATTATCCTGGCAAGACAGCCAGGGAAACCATAAAGTACGGCGAAAAAGCTTTGGCTCTGGGAGGACTGGATGACCCACTCAAATTCAAAGTTTTGCTTAATGTTTCAAACTTCTACAGTCAATTGGGCCAGAATCTGGAAAAGGCCAAAAGTTACGCCTCCCAGGCCCTTAAAATTGCCAAAGCGAACAAGAACAAAAATCCTTCCTCGCAAGCTTCGGCACAATGGAGGAAGCTTGAAGGAGCCTGCTATTTCGCTCTGGGACAGGCCCAGGATAAATCAAAAGACCTCAGGAGCGCTGTTAGCTCCTACATTCAATCCTATAAGATCTTAAAGAATCCACAGATCCTGACAAGCCTGAAAAAGGTCGGAACATCCCTTTATAGGTCTGGATCCTACACACAGGCAGAAAAAGCGTATGAATTTTTGATTTCGTCCTCAAAGGATTTTTCCAGCCTTTATCTCTATGCCAGAATCTTGCATAGAAGCAAGAAAAAAGAAGAAGCTCTGAAATACTATAAACAAGCTTATGCCAAGAAAAAAAGCGGGGAGATCGCTTTTAACGTCGGAATTATCCTGGCTGATAAGGCCAAGGCCGATCCCACCTTTAGTAAGGAAGCCCTCACTTTTTTACTCGATGCCAGTTTTCTCTCTCCTCCCAATTCAAAAAAAGCCATGGAATTAGCCGAATATCTTTTCTTCACCTCAAACAAAGACCTTAGATTCAACGAAAACGTCAAAGAAATCCAAAAGAAAAGCAAAAATTTAGAAGAATTAACCAAAACCTTCAATAAAAAATTCGGAGAAAAAGACGAAGAAGATTTATCCGATGCCGAATTAAAAGAAATGAAGAATATTCTGGCTCAAATCGATGCGGGACAGAAAGCCCTGGAAAAACTCGAGGATGCCCAGAAAGCTGCCGTAGACAAGTTTACTAGACTTATCGAGGAAACAAAGAAAAAATTGGGTATAAAAACCGACTAAATAAAATAGGGACGTTCCCTCAAAGTACCATCCTTTACACATTCATATCCAAAGACGTACTCACATTCAAAAAATGACAACTCTTAATGATACGGCTTTAAGAGTTGATGAAATAAAGGGTGGTACTTTGGGGAACGTCCCTTTATTTGAACTTTTTCCTCTTCTGGTATATCATTCATATATCCACACAAATGCAAAAAAACCACTAAGTCCATGAATAAGTTAGATTAGATGGCAGCTAAATCTCTTTCTCTAAAGCAGGCCGCACAACACATTGAAAAATTAAGAAAAGAGATAAAATATCATGAAAAAAAATATTATGTGGACAATGACCCCCAGATTTCCGATGAAACATTTGACCTGATTGTCAAGGAGCTGGATAAACTCGAAAAACAGTTCCCTGAACTCATCACTCCGGAATCCCCCACTCAGAGAGTTGGAGAACAGCCGCTCGAAGGATTTCCATCTGTCGAGCACCGCACTCCGATGCTCAGCCTGGATAACTGCTACAGCGAAGAAGAGCTAAAAGAATTCGAAGAGAGAATCGAAAAAATCATTCCGGCAGAAAAAATAGAATATGTGGCTGAGTTAAAAATTGATGGCCTGGGTATCTCCGTTATCTATCGTGACGGTAAATTCTCTCAGGCCGTCACCAGAGGAGATGGATTCAGGGGAGATGATGTCACTCTGAATGTTAAAACGATCAGGAGCCTTCCCCTTTTAATCGACAACACGCGTGAAATAGAAGTCAGGGGAGAGGCCTATCTGCCTTTTCAATCTTTCCAGAAAATTAACCACGAAAGGTCAGGAAAGGGCGAGCCTCTTTTTGCCAATCCCAGAAATGCTGCGGCCGGCTCTCTTCGCCTTCTTGACCCAGAAAAAGTCGCTTCGCGTAATTTAGATGCGTTCCTCTATTCCATTTTTATCGAAGGAAAAGAAGAATCGAGCCAATGGAAAAATCTGCAGATTTTGAAAGAGCTGGGCTTCAAGATCAATCCTCAATCCCGTCATTGCTCCACTTTAAAGGAGGTCATCTCCTTTTGGAATGAGTGGCAGGAGAAGAGAGAGGATCTGGATTATGATGCTGACGGAATCGTGGTTAAAATCAACTCAACCGAGCTGCAAAAAAATCTTGGAAGCACAGCCAAATTTCCCCGATGGTCCATTTCATATAAATTTCCTGCCAGGCAAGCCACCACAAAAATAACGAACATTAAAATTCAAGTGGGAAGAACAGGAGCATTAACGCCGGTAGCCATTTTAAAATCCGTCAAACTTTCCGGAACCACCATCAACCGGTCCACCCTCCATAATGAGGATGAGATCAAAAGAAAAGACATAAGAATCGGCGATACTGTTCTCATCGAACGCAGCGGTGATGTCATTCCTAAAGTTGTCTCTGTAATGAAAGAAAGGCGAACAGGCAAAGAAAAAAAATTCACTTTCCCACCCATCTGTCCTGTTTGTCAATCCTCAACCTTCAAACCGGAGGGTGAAGTCATTTCACGCTGTGTGAATCCCTCCTGCCGCGCAAAATTGAGGGGATCTCTTCTCCATTTTGTTTCCCGCAGAGCCATGAACATAGAAGGTTTAGGAGATTCTCTGGTCGGTCAGCTCTTGGAAAAAAAACTGGTAAAGAGTATCCCGGACATTTATTCTCTCGACTATGAAAAGCTGGTCGGACTTGAACGGATGGGGCCGAAAAGCTCACAGAACCTACTGGAAGAAATTGAAAAATCAAAACAAAGGGATGTTGCCCGGCTGATTTATGCCCTCGGCATCAGATATACGGGTGAACGCACAGCTCAAGCTCTGGCTTCTCATTTTAAAAATTTGGAGAGCTTAGCCAGTGCATCTTTGGAAGAGCTGATCGAGATAGAGGATGTCGGGCCCAAAGTCGCAGAAAGCATCGTTTTCTTTTTTAGTCAGCCCGAAAACACCGGGCTTATGAACATCTTGAAAAAATCTGGCCTCAACTTCTCCTATAAAGAAGAAAAGAGGGAAGGTAAGCGTCCATTAGGTGGACAGCTATTTGTTCTGACGGGAAAACTTTCCAGTCTTTCCAGGGAGCAAGCCACTGAAATGATCGAAGATCTGGGAGGGACCGTCACTTCCTCGGTCAGTCACAAAACCACATATGTTGTCACAGGTGATTCACCGGGTTCAAAGCTCGATAAGGCTAAAAGATTGGGCGTTCCAACACTCGAGGAAAAAGAATTTTTAAAACTTGTAAAGAAAGACTAGGCCTGCGTTTCCTTTTTCTTTTTATCACGAGCCCCAAAAGAGAAGAATTTCTTACGCCTCTTTTTCTTCTTTGGCGTTTCAAATACTCCCAATTCACTCTGCGCTCCTTTATGTCCAGAATCCAGGCTCAAAGCTTTTTTAAACATCTTCGTCGCCTTAATGGGAAGTCCTTCTTGCTTGTAATATATCCCTAATCCCATGTAGGCATCTGGATTAAAAGGTGTTAGTTCTATGGCTTTCTTAAAATCGCCTTCAGCCTTTTTTTTGTATTGGGGAACTTTCGACTCTATCATGGCGTACAACAGAAAATAATCCCCACTCGCCCTCTTTAGCCTCACCGCCTCTTCCAGAGCGACCAAGGCTTCTTCATATCTCCCCTGGTTATACAGCGTTTTTCCCTGGCGATATCTTTTTCCTGCTTTTGCCTCCACTTCTACTTTTTTCTCTTCTGCAGGAGTCTCCCTCTCGGATTCATATACCTGCTTTTTACCCGTAGAACTTACAGCATGATAAGCTCTGGTTACATGAGTAAACACATCAGCAATCTTCTCTCTATTATCTGAAGAAACATCTTCACCAAAGCTGTCAGGATGATATTTTCGCGCCAGCTCAAAATAGGCCTTTTTAATCTTGTCCTGAGGAGCACTCTCTGGAATATCTAAAATCTGATAATAATTCATTTCAGAAATTTTTTCGCTCAATGCAACGACTTCCTTTATCTTCTTCTCGATATCTTCGGGAACAGCTCTTTTTTTCTTTTCTTTTCTTTCTAAAGCTTTCTTCTTTTTTTTATCATCGATCAAACCTAAAGCATATAAAAGATAAAGGGCTTTCCAGAAAAACCCGGGACTGAAATCTGTAGAGTGAAGAAGAGCTTTCACTGAAGACTTTCCGTCAATTTTATCTAATAAATCTTTTTCATTTTGTGTAATCCGGTCAATGTACTCTTTACTGCCTGGAAAAAGATGCTTCTTTTCCAAAAACTCTTTCATGGAAGGATCGTATTTCAGGCGCCGTATACCTTCCTCAATCAAATCAGGAATTTCTATTTTTGAAAAGAGG
>JAGLWV010000099.1 GCA_023133225.1 Candidatus Aminicenantota bacterium
AAGGGAAAAAGATTCAATGTGATCTCTCTAATTTGATAGTGCAGGGCATCATTCAAACTTTTCTCTGTAATAAAACCATTTTTTACCAGAACCGATCCAATGGTATGCATCGGCTCGATGTATTGTACAATATTGGAAAAAACTTCCTTTGAAATTTTTCCCAACTTGTATAAAATTGCCCCAATTCTCTCTTCAGGATCATTGGTTTCGGAAAAGACCAAAAATCCATCCTTAAAGATGATGCATTTCTCGATTCCTTCATGCGAGAAGCAAATACGTCCCTTCTTTTTTTTGAAGTGGATATCTCTCAAGAAATTGCTAATGTGTTCCATCGTTTTTTTATTATTATACAAAGATGTCCCCTTTTGCAATGACTTGTTTTCAGACGGAGCCCCTCATATGCTCGTTCGGATAGATTCGTGACACATTGAAAGAGAGAGGAAATTATGATAACTTGCCTACCATGAAAGTCGCTTTAGCTCAAATCTCCCCTTTCCTGGGAGATGTGAGAAAAAATTTGGATCTTCATCTCCGGTATTTTGAAAAAGCAAGGAAGAAAAAGGTTGACCTTCTCATCTTTCCAGAGCTTAGCCTGACCGGATACACTCTAAAAGACCTGGTTGAAGATGTCGCTATCTCTCCGGAAGACAATTCAATCTTTGACCAACTCATAGCCGAAAGCCGTGATGTCTCCGCTGTTCTTGGATTTGTAGAAGAAAAAGAGAGAGGGCTTTTTTTTAATTCTGCTGCTTTCTTATCCCAAGGTAAGATTCTCCATATACACCGCAAGGTTTTTCTTCCTACATTCGGGATATTCGAGGAAGCGAAATTTTTCGCCCAGGGTAAAAATTTTCATACCTTTCCCACTCCCTACGGAAACACCGGAATGATGATCTGCAGGGACTTTCTCAACTATGGTGCAGGCTATCTTCTCTTTGCCGGCGGATCAGAAATAATGATCATCATAAGTGCAGCTCCCGGACGAGGGATTGCAGGTGGCGAAGCCTACGAAACAAGCCGGATGTGGGAATCAATGGGAGAAACCATATCGCGTTTTTCAACCTCCTTCCTCATTTACTGTAATAGAGTCGGGTTTGAAGATGGAAAACACTTTGCTGGAGGATCTTTTATTTTCGATCCCTTGGGCCAGCTTGTGTCCATTGCATCTTATCTTGATGAGGATTTTCTCGTTCAAGAAATAAATCTGGATTTTATCCGCGAAGCACGGAAAAAATGGCCTTACAAAAGAGACGATAAGCCTGAGGTCATCCTTGAAGCTCTTAAAAGGATTGTCAGAAAATATGAAGATTAACGCGCCGTTTGTGGAAAAAATTCTCACTTCATTTATCAAGGACGAATTATCCAAGTTCAACTATAAAAGAGGAATTTTTGGCCTCTCAGGTGGATTGGACTCTTCAGTCTGTGCTCTCCTCGCGGTAAAAGCACTGAAGCCAGGAAATGTTATAGGTCTTATCATGTCTTACGGAAAAACTTTTTCTGAGGACGTGAAGGATGCTCAAGAATTATCTCAGCTTCTGGGAATAAAATCAAAAACGATAGACATTTCTCCCATGATCGATGCTTACTTCTCCAAATATCCGAGCAAGAGCAGAATAGCAAAAGGAAACAAGATGGCCAGAGAAAGAATGTCTATCCTTTATGACTTTTCTATCCGGGAAAAAGCTCTAATATTAGGGACAAGCAACAAAACAGAGCTTCTGCTCGGATATGGTACGATTCACGGTGATATGGCCTGTGCGATAAATCCTCTAGGGGACCTGTATAAGACTCAAATCAGGCAACTGGCTGAACACCTGGGAGTTCCTGAGAAAATCCGAAAAAAAGCACCTTCTGCAGGATTATGGACGGGTCAAACCGATGAGAAAGAAATCGGCATCTCTTATGCCGAAATGGATAAAATCCTATATCAGTTGGTCGATAAAAGGACGCCAAAAAAAGAGATAATAACCTCCGGATTCAAGAAAGAAGATATAGAGAAAATGATCAACCTCATAAAAAATTCTGAATTTAAAAGACATCTTCCCCCCATTCCCAAAATATCCAGCCGAACCGTGGGCCATGACTTTCTTTACCCTTATGACTGGGGAAAATAGCCTGGATTATTCACGAGTCGAGGTTGCTACAGATGCGAGGTGTCGGCCCATGAAGCTGTGGTTGCCCACTGCGAATGGGCCGCAACGAAG